>CAYUGU010000092.1:0-7612 GCA_964444345.1 uncultured Bacteroides sp. | reverse complement strand
AATCGAGGAAATCGTAGGTCTGCAGATCAAGAGCATCCAAAAGATGTTGGCTACCAACGGAGTTGAACTCCGCGTGACTCCCGCCGCCATGCACTATCTGGCCGAAGAAGGCTACGACCCTGAATTCGGTGCACGACCCGTCAAGCGAGCAATCCACCATCTGGTCCTCAACCAGTTGTCGAAAGACATACTGGCACAGAAGGTCAACAAAGACAAGCCGATAATCATCGACGTCAAAGACGACCAACTCATATTCGAAAACTAAAAAAACAATGTTCCCTTTTTGCAGTGGCTGCCCGCTAACCCGGCGCAGCCACTTTTTTTCTAAGAGTTCGCCCGGATTTGGCGAAAGCCCCCGCTAACTTTGCACTCAGATAATTTGAAATTCAAAAAAAATACGTAACTTTGCAATGTCAAGAGAGACAAATAATTGAAAAAGAAAGTGCCTTGCTTCTTGTGAAATCGCCAAAAGTCACTCAGACGGAGTATACAAGGCACGGAGCAACTCATATGAAGATATGGGTTGCCATCCGTGCGTATACCCGGGTGTTTGGCGATACCCACAAGAGCGCAAGGTTGGCAGCCCACTTTCTTTAACCCCAAACTTAACTCCTCCAACAAAAGGAAGCCTGCGGAGAACCTTTAAATTCAATATTGTATTGATGAACATTTCTAAAACTTTGAAAGCCGGTATGTGGCTTGTCTTTTTTCTATGTTTTGTTGTTCTGTTGTCCATTTCCTCGTGTAACAAGGAGCCCGCAGAGGACAGAATCGTTACAGACCTAAATGAAATCTTTGACCCTAATAATGAAGGGTTTACGGATTGGAATTACACTGAGATTGACGAAGAATGGATTGAGAATGCAGGATTATATTGGGACAGTAGCATTGGTGAATATCGCCAAAAAGCAGAATACGCAAAGAAAACGGAAAAACGTAAATATAAAGCAATGAATCCAATTACTGCGCGAATCATTCAGTTAGTTCTCGTGTGGCTTGCAATAAATGGATTTTTAGTGTATTGTGCTTATGTGCAAGCAATAAAACTAAATAGGCGCCCATTGATGTGGATGGTTAATTGTTTTTTGGGCGGAATTCCTACATTTATAGTGCTGTCACTGGCCCCCTCCCTAAAATATAATAAGGATTTAGACATTAGAGAAGAATCAGACCTTCTTGGTTTAGTGATGTTTTTCAGTAGTGTTGCAAGTTTTCTTATGATATATATTATTGTATCAACTTGTTTCATGATACTGGAAAATCCTCAGGTTCTTGTGGATTTTATAGGAAAGTAACTTATCGTCTATTTTTAAGTCTTCAAAGTGATAAAGTATCAAAAAATTGATTATTGGATATGTATATAGTTGACAAAAACAAAAAGAAGATGATTGCTGCTCAACCATGCAAATTTGCTGATTTGCAATTGACGGAACGCGATCATCTACAGGAGTGGATTGCAGAAAAGCCATCCTCTCTCGGCGAGCCCTTGCTAATTATTCAAAAGGAATTTGATGGTTTTGCCGGAACAAATGAACGACTTGATTTACTTGCCTTAGATAAGGATAGTCGCCTTGTAGTAATTGAGAATAAACTGGATAATTCGGGTAAAGATGTTACTTGGCAGGCTATTAAGTATGCCTCTTATTGCTCGACCTTGTCTAAGAAGCAAATTATCAAGATATTTGCTGAGTATTTAGTCAAAAATGAGCAGGTCGCCAAGGATATTAGTGATCAGGAAGCGGAGAAACGAATTAAGAAATTTTTGGGTATTCTATCAACTATGGAGGATAATGATGATGCCTGGGATATAAACGTCGGAGCAAACACGCAGCGTATAATCTTGGTTGCAGGCATTTTCCGGAAAGAAGTTACTTCTTCTGTTCAATGGTTATCGAAATATGGTCTGGATATAAAGTGCGTTAAAGTAACGCCTTATAAATTCGAAGACTACATTATGGTTGATTTTGACCAGGTCTTTCCTCAGGAAGAAATGAAAGATTATTTGATTCGTTTGGAGGAGAAAGAGAAAGAGGCCTCTGCTATTGTTTCTGAATCGGGCAACCGAAGGCTTGGTTTTTGGCAGAGTTTCATCAATTTTAGCAAAGAAAACGATGGGCCTTATGCTAATCATTCTGCCACAAAAGAGGGCGGTATGGTAAAGGGTTTTGGAACTACCGATGTTTCCTGTGATGTATTTGTCACCAATAAGAATTGTCGTTCTCAGATAAGTTTAAACTTGAGTGATGCTTCAAAGAATCTGGAAGTGTTTGATTATCTTTTCGCTGAGAAGGCTCAAATTGAATCCTTGATGACATCAGAGTTTCCGCTTATCTGGGAACGGGCGGAAGACAGAAGAATTAGTCGAATATATACGGAATTAGACAAATCTTATAATAACGAGTCCAACTGGGAGGATATCATTAAATTCTTATTTAGAAGCAGTCAGCGTATGATTGACGTATTTAGTCAATACAACCCAAAAATGAAGCAGATTGCTAACAAAAAGAATTAAAAGTTTATTCCTTTTTCCTTCCGGAAGGTCGGTGATTTGCGTATTTCGTAAATAATTCGTATCTTTGTGATGCGTTTATAGGCCCAAACGAAGATATGGATATTGAGGGTGTTATGGAACTGCATGGTCGATGACGCGCACATAGTGTGCAGGTCATTGGGGCTTCGCGAATTTTAGCAGTTCCTGACACCCTCTTTTTTTCGCTACATCGAAATGGTTTTAGGGGGGCTTTCGCTTTGTTTTGGCGAAAGTTGTTGCTAACTTTGCGGTGTAAATCTAAATTAGTCTGCTTATGAATAATCAGGGTTATCGCTTTGCGCGGCTTTTGTGGCTCTATGGCGAGATTGTCGGCAAGGGGCCGATTTCGTTCCGTCAGATTGCTGACGATTGGAAGTCGTCGGCCCTCAACCGCGACGGCGAGCCGCTGCGCCACAAGACTTTCGAGAACCATCGGACGGATGTCGAGGATCTTTTCGGAATCATCATTGACTGCAATCGGGCAACCAACACATACTATATCGCTCCGGAGATGCAACCTGACTTTTCGCGTGCCACTATGGATATGCTTAACGGGGCGCTTCTTTTCAACCGTGTGCAGTCCAATCCCGGGATGAGCCGATATATACGCCCGGAACAGAACGGCGAAGACTCGTCGCTCCTTTTTGAGGCAACCGACGCCCTGGCCGAGGGCAGGGCGCTCAATCTGCTCTATCGCCATAACTATGACCCGTCACGCGAAACCGCCTATTGCGTCAAGCCTATAGCCGTCAAGCAGTTTCGCTGCCGGTGGTACTTAATCGCCGAGTTGGCCGGTGGCGCGACCTATAGTTTCCCGCTTGACCGAATCCTAAAGATTGAAAAAGGCGACAGAATCGAGCCCTCAAGGCTGGATGTCGACAGTTTGTTTGCCGACTCGTTTGGTATTATCCGCGAGGAGTCAATCCCGGCGCAGGAAGTGACCCTCAAAGTAGAGCGCGAACAGGCCAATTATTTTTTGTCGCTCCCTCTCCACGCCTCGCAGCGTGTTCTCGAAGAAAACGAAGACTACGTGACCTTCCGGCTCAGGGTGTGCCCGACCTATGATTTCATAATGGAACTGATGTCCCACGGGTCAAAAGTCGAGGTATTGAAGCCGGCGTCGCTTCGTCAACATATTGCCGACAAGATTCAAGAAATGTCAAACCTTTATAAGAAATGAAAGAACTCTACTATTCAGCACGCACTTACTTTGACTCCGGATGTGACGAATTTCGCACTCACCCCATTGAGCGGAAACTCCTGGAAATCGGCTATGTGACCTGGCATGGCCACGATATAATGGACGATATCCGCTATATCCTCGAAAACTACTCTTATGTTTCCGAAGATGATGTTCAGCGGGCAATCTGGAAAATGATGGCCGGGCTTCACGGAGTTGACTCCTATCTGCGGTTCAATCGGGGCAACTCTCTTGAAACCGACGTCAAGTTATTTCTTGAAGACCTGATGCGCGTTTATCGCCTCCCGGTCAACGAACCCCTGTTTCGAGGCCTATAATTCGCCGACATTCTTGCCGACGTCTTTACGGACCTCCAAGCCTTTGGCCGTCTGCTCTAATTGTTCATTTTGAACATAAAAAGGGGTATTTTGTATAATGAGAGGTGGGAGAGTATGTTTTTTTCGGGAAATGTCGTATCTTTGCAGCATATTATGGGTAAGGAACTTCTGTTTGCCACATCTACGGAGTTGCTCCGTATTCCTGCCGAGGCGGTAGTCTTCATTTCCGCCAACGGCAACTATTCGTCAATCTCTATGGCTGACGGAAGCAGTTATGTCCTGACCATGCAACTCGGCCAGATTGAGCGACGGCTGACCGACGAAATGAAAAATGGCGGAGTCGGCTTTGTCCGCATCGGTAAAAGCCTGATTGTTAATATCGAGTATATCACTTTTATAAGTCCCGCGCGTCAAAAGATTACGTTGTCTGACTGTCGGACATTTCGACATGACCTGACCGCTTCACGCGAGGCCTTGAAGACGCTTAGAGAACATATTGAAAGGAGTTAAACCAGATGGAGTTAGATCATTTTGACATCGAAGATAACGAGATTCGCATAATCTCCTCAAACTCTGTTAGCCCCGAGCCTTCTGCCGATGGCGATGAGTCGGTTACGTTGCCGGTCAAGTCGGAGGCAAAAAAGCACGGGCGCCGTCGCCGTTGGCCCCTTGTTTGGCTTATTGCCCTGATTTTGATTGCCGTAGCATTGATTTTATGGGCTTTTCTATCAGGCCGTTGGGGTGAGAGCGATGACGAGTTGCAGATGGTTACGACTCCCCCCGAACCGGTGGAGTTTGTTGAGCCTCAGCCGGTTGATGATAGTTTGGAGCCGTCGGCTCCGGCCGGTTATGTGTTGCTTGCCGATACGGTTGTCAATCGCGTGGGGCTCTCAATCCTTTCTCCCGTAAATCTTACGCCGTCGCTCTATGTCGGGACAGATGTTCTCAACGATTCGACCGTGCGCTTTATCGTCCAGGCTGCAGATATACGCGGCGACAACGGGGGGATCGTGGGCGCTTTTGTCAAGGAGGGCGAATTGCTGAGCAAGGGCCAGGGAAAGTCCGGTTTCTGCGCGATTATCGGCGGCACAATGACTATCGGAGTTGCCGACTCCACGCCTTTTCTTGAGCAGGCTCTTGAGTCCGACGGTTATTTCTTCCGCCAGTTTCCTCTGGTTGTTGGCGGCCAACTCGTTGAAAATAAGCAGAAAGGATATGCCCTACGCAGGGCGTTGGCCGAACTTAACAATCAGACGGTTGTGATTCTGAGCAACGACCGGATGACGCTCAATGACTTTTCAAAGAACCTCGTCGACCTTGGCGTCACCAATGCCATTTATCTCGTCGGGGGTATGGGCTACGGTTTTGCAATCGGTCCCGACGGCTCTAAAACCGAGTTCGGCACTCGCATTGCCCATTCTTATCCGAATACTAACTATCTCGTCTGGCGCTAATTATTCAGTCCTTTAGCAAGGGCGCCCCGGTCTGGTATCTGAATCTGCGATTCGGAGCATACCTTTATGAGATTCTGCTCTTCGAGGGGCGCGATGGCCTCCATTCCTGAGCAAAGAAGGTCCTTAAGGTTGCCGGTCGATGACTGAATTTCTATCTTTTTCGCGCCCGGGAGCGTCAGGGAGTTGATGCGGGCAATGAATCGCGCCGTAGGGTCGCTTTCGGTCAGCGTATCAAGCCATTGCGCATTGCGCTGCGACGCCGAGCATACCCGGTTCAGGTAATTGTAGAGAAACACCGGGTCGGCTACAAGCATCTTGCGGTAAATCTCTTTCGAAATTTCAAGCACACTGACCGTTTCGAGGGCGGTGACGGTCGAGGGGTAGGTATTGTCAAGCCCGAACAGACGGTCGGCAAAGAGCACTGTCGGCCCGTCGATTTCCTGCTTGACGGTCAGGGTATTCTTGGGATACACGGTCAGGATGCTGACGCACCCCGAAAGGATGAAGACGAGGCTTTCGCAGGCTTCCCCCGCCTTCATTATTACTTCCCCGGGGTGGAATTTCAGGAAGTTGAGTTTATATCGGCCAACGATTTCCGTCAGGCGGTCAACTCCAACCCCTTTGATAAGGGGGAGGCTGAGAAGTACGTTATAGATGGGCGATTCAGTTTTCTTCATGGCAATAAGTCGGCTGATGCTACTTATTTAACGCTTTCCGGACGCCGAAAGTTCTTTGACCAGGGCAAGCAGCGCCGTGGTTGCCGCGCGGTCTATCACACGGTCGCGGCTTCCCGGAAAACGATTGAGAAAAGAGCGCACTCCTTCCGGCCCGGCAATCGCCATCCAGACCGTGCCGACGGGCTTCTGTTCCGAACCTCCGCCCGGCCCGGCAATTCCGGAGGTCGCTACGGCATAGTCCGCGCCCATAAGCCGGCGAGCGCCCTCGGCCATTTGCTCTACTACCTGCGAAGATACGGCCCCATAGGCCGAAAGGTCCTCGCGGCTGACTCCCAACGCATTGGCTTTGACCTCATTACAGTAAGCAACTACCGCCCCCTTGAATACTTCGCTGGCACCGGCAATAGCGCAGATTCGCGAAGCAATGGTTCCTCCGGTGCAACTCTCGGCCGTGGCCATTGTCAATCCCTGTTGGCGCAGCAGTTCCTGAAGACGCTCCTCAGGCTTGACGTCGCCTTCGGCCATCAGTTTTCCCTCAGGAATCCGCTCAATCAGTTCTTGACGCAGCCGCTCCATCGGCTCGATAATCGAGGCGTCGCCGTGACCGTCAAGCCTGAGGCGTATGAGTCCGGGCGTAGGCAGATATGCCAGGTGGGCAAAATCGGGTAGGGCGCTCTCCCAGGGGTCGAGAGTTTCAGCCAGTGCGCTCTCCGTGATGTCCTGAACCATAACGGTATGGCGCACAATCCTTTCTTCCTGCGGGAAGCGTTCAATAATGGCAGGAATAACCTTGCGTTGCATCATCTGCAACGTCTCGAACGGCACGCCCGGCATACTGATTACCACTCGTCCGTTCGGGCGCTCAAACCACATTATCGGGGCCGTCCCGACTTCGTTCTGAATAATCCGCGCACAGTCAGGTACCAGGGCCTGACGCGCCGTCAGTTCGTTGATTGTCAGCCCGCGAGCCGCCAGCACCTGCCGGACGTTCGAGAGCACTGCGTCGTCGTGAATCAGTTTGCCGCCAAAAAGCCTGCAGAGCGTCTGCTTCGTTTGGTCATCCTTGGTTGGCCCGAGGCCACCCGTGGTCAGAACCAGAGGCACCTCATCGAGCGCCCGGTTGAGCGATTCCTCCAAGGCCTTGGCCGTATCGCTGATAACCTCTACGCGCATAAGTTCCCAGCCGGCCGGTTCAAGGAGTCGGGCAATCGCACCGGAATTTGTGTCGGTGACCTGTCCGGCAAGCAGTTCGTCACCTATAGCAATAATTATATATTTCATAAATTAAAAACTCATCAACCATCAACCCAATAAAAAACGAAATCCGTCGCAGCCTCACGCCGGTAACGGATTTCTTATTGGTGTCAAACATCATGAAGTTGTAGCGGGACCGAGAATTGAACTCGGGACCTCCGGGTTATGAATCCGACGCT
>CAYUGU010000091.1:0-7650 GCA_964444345.1 uncultured Bacteroides sp. | reverse complement strand
GAGGTTGTCGAAGACGGCGATGATCATTGCGGGAGTGGTGCCCTTCGAAGCGAGGGCATAGCGGCCGCCGACGATTTCGGGGGCGCCTTCCTTGCCGTAGAAACATTCCTTGACGTCGAGGAGCAGGGGCTCGCCGTTGGCGCCGGGTTCCTTCGTGCGGTCAAGCACGGCGATGCGCTTGGCGGTCTTGGGCACGGCAGCGAGGAAATGCTTGGCCGAGAAGGGACGATAGAGGTGAACCTCAACGATACCTACCTTCTCGCCCTTGGCGTTCAGATGGTCAATAGCCTCTTCGGCAGCCTGACATACGGAGCCCATGGCGATGATTACGCGGTCAGCGTCGGGGGCGCCATAGTAGTTGAACAGGCCATATTTGCGGCCGGT
Organism: uncultured Bacteroides sp.; assembly: GCA_964444345.1. Lineage (GTDB taxonomy): Bacteria > Bacteroidota > Bacteroidia > Bacteroidales > Muribaculaceae > UBA3263. The sequence goes on along the minus strand of CAYUGU010000091.1, from coordinate 7,266 downwards.
GATTTCCGAAATCTTATCCATGTATTCCTCAACGATTTCGGGCACCTTGGCGTAGGTTGAGTTGCAAGCCTCGCGATGCTGGAAGAATACGTCGGAGTTTTCGGCCATGCCGCGAGCCTGGGGATGCTCGGGGCTCAAGCCGCGGCTGCGGAACTTGGCGAGGGCTTCGCGGTCGAGCAGCGGAGCGATTTCGTCCTGCTCAACGACTTCGATCTTCTGGATTTCGTGGCTGGTGCGGAAACCGTCGAAGAAGTTAACGAAGGGAATAGAACTCTTGATGGCGGCCAGATGGGCAACGCCGCTCAGGTCCATAACCTCCTGAACCGAACCTTCGGCAAGCATGGCGAAGCCGGTCTGGCGCACGGACATAACATCCTGATGGTCACCGAAGATGCTCAGCGCGTGGCTGGCAATCGTACGGGCCGAAACATGGAAGACGCTCGGGAGCATTTCGCCGGCAATCTTATACATGTTGGGAATCATCAGCAGGAGACCCTGCGAAGCGGTGAACGTGTTGGTCAGCACGCCGTTCATCAGCGAGCCGTGGACTGCGCCGGCAGCGCCGCCCTCAGACTGCATTTCCTGAACGAGCACGGTTTCACCAAAAATGTTCTTGCGGCCGTTGGCAGCCCATTCGTCAACGAGTTCTGCCATGGTCGAAGAGGGCGTGATCGGGTAGATGGCAGCCACCTCCGAGAACATATACGCGATATGAGCCGCAGCGGTGTTACCGTCACACGTCATGAATTTTTTCTCTTTACTCATGAGTATTTAGTGATTGGTTGTTGAAAAAATGATTTCGTAACTATCCCGCAAAATTAGCAAAAAAATCCGAAAAACGAAAAAAATCTCATCAAAACCCGTTTTTAGCGATATTTAACGGTTGGGGGCAAACCTTTTGGCGCAAAGGGGCGTTCTATAGGCGAAACTATTCTTTATAGGAAATGCATCCCAAGTCCTCTGCGACTGAGTTGAGAAACTGGGTGCAGAGGCTCTCATAAATAAATAGTTGAAACGTGAGGGGAGGGTCCGACGTCTGTCGGTCCCTCCTTTCGCGTTCCCATAACCGAAAAACTAAAGAACCCGTTGGCTTAATCAGTTCCGCGCCATAAGCGCATTTTGTGTTTTGTATTTTGTATTTTTCATTTTTTTTCCTATCTTTGCACAATAAAATAATTTAATACCAATCATAAGAACATGACTAAGAAACTCCTGCTCCTCGCTGCCGCTGCCGGATTAGCCCTCCCCGCAATGGCCGCCTACGAGTTAAATTATCCCGCAGATACTAAGATAACAAAGACGTTCTCGCCCTCGCGCTCGCTCAACGCCGTGTTGCTCGGCGAGCAGTCGGCCACCGTCGGCCAGGGCTCCGATAAGTTGCTCTATCATGACCTGACCGCCTCGGCCGTATTCACGGCCGAACCCGGCGCCGTAGTGAAGCCCTCGATGGACTGGACCGGCAAGTGGATGAACGGTTACCTCTACATTGACCTCGACGGAAACGGCGAATTCGAAACCACCGAACTCGTCAGCGCAACTTACTATAAAGGCCACGACTCCACCGGCAACTCCGCCCCCGACTCGGGCGGCGCCAAAGACCTCCCCGCCTTCGTAGTGCCCGCGCTCAAGGCCGGCGACTACCGTATGCGTTACGTTGTCGACTGGGACTCGCTCGACCCCAAAGGCTCCACGGTCGAGGGCAATGACATTGTCAGCAACGGCGGCGCCATTGCCGACGTGACCCTCCGAATCGAGGCCGACGCCCCTGAAGCCAAAGGCAATTATGAAACCAACTATCCGGCCGACGCGCAGATTACCCACTCGGGCAACCCCGCCCGCCGCCTCCTCGGCCTGACGCTCTCGTCGGCCACCACCGGCTCGCAAGATATCGCCGTGGGTCAGGATCAGGACCTCCTGCTCTATCATGACTGCACCAATCAGGAACTCCTCGCCCTCCACGGCGAACCCCTGACCCTCGCAATGAACTGGACCAGCGACCGCTGGATGAACACCTACTTCTATATTGACCGCGACGGAAACGGAATCTTCGACAATCAGATCGCCCCGAGCGGAAAAGCCTGTGGCGGCTCCGAACTGATTGCCTTCTCCAACTATAATAAGGTGAACTCCAAAGGCACCGCCAACGATGACGGCAACGTAGTGCCCCTCCCCGCCTTCTATCTCCCCGACAATCTCCCCGTGGGCACATATCGCTGCCGTTTCAAACTCGACTGGAACAATATCGACCCCAAGGGCTCGGTTGCCGACCCCGATGCAAGCGCTAACGGCATCCTGGCCGACGGCGGCGCCATTGTCGACTTCAACCTGACGGTTGTCGCCGAAGTTTCGCAGACCGCCGTGCGCCTCGAACCCCTCAACTGCCTGGTGATGACCGCCGCCGGCCAGCCCGTCAGGGAGACCTGCATGAGCGGCACGGACCTCGCCCTGAAGGTTTCGCCCGTAGTGCCCGGATTCTGGGGCGACAAAATCATCGTGCGCCATGGCGACGGCGAAAACGTTGAAGACACCGAAATCGAAATCAACGCCGACGGCACGGTGACCATTCCCGGCTCGCTCATCGACTGCGCCAAAATCACCGTCTTCGCCCTCTTTGACGAGATGGACGACAGCGAATGGACCAAGGTTTGGGGCGACGAGTTCAACGACGGCAAAATGGACTCCAAGCGCTGGAAATATCATCCCAACTGGGGCAGCACCTGGAACCGCTACGTTCCCGCCGGCGCTCCCCAGCAGAAGATGGTCAACATCTTCGAAGACGGCTACTACAACGCCCACTGCATCCCGACCCCCGAAGATATCCGCGCCGACAAAGACAATATCGACCACGACAAGAAGATGATTTCCGGCGCTATCTACTCGCAGGGCAACTTCACCTTCCACTATGGACGCGTCGAAGCCCGCATCAAGACCGGACCCCACTCAGGCAACTTCCCCGCCTTCTGGATGATGCCCGCAACCAATGCCGAAGGCGGTTGGCCCCTCAGCGGCGAAATCGACATCTGGGAACAGATCAACACCTCAAACCAGGCCCACTCTACCATCCATAGCGGCTGGACCACCAAGCAGTATGGCGCCCCCGGCAAAAACTCGCCCACGTCGACCCACGCCTACAATGCCGATATGAACGAATGGCATGTTTACGCCGCCGAATGGGACGAAAACGAACTCCGATTCTACGTTGACGGCGTTCACCACTTCACCTATACCAACCAGCACTACAGCAACGGCCAATACACCGAAAACGTCTGCTGGCCCTTCTACAAAGACTTCTACATCATCCTCAACCAGAGCGTAGGCAACGGCTCCTGGGCCGCCAACCCCGACTTCACCCATAGTTACAAGACCCTCTTCGACTATGTCCGCGTCTATAAGAAAAAAGGCGATAACTATATGACCCGCACCATCAAGGACAACGGCGACGACCCCAACTTCTATGCCCCCTACGTTCCCGGCGAAGACCCCGGCGTTGATCCCGGTGTTGACCCCGTTGATCCCGGTGTAGACCCCGTAGATCCCGGCGTGGACCCCGTTGACCCCGGAACCGACCCCGACGACCCCAACCAGTCGTCAATCAGCAGCGTTGACGCCGACGCCGCCTCTGTTACCTACTTCGATATGAACGGCCGACGCATTGCGCGCCCCGCTGCCGGCGGTGTTTATATCCGCAAATCCGGAAACTCTATTTCGAAGGTAATCCTCTGATATGGATCCAAACATAAACAAATCTGAAAATCCTAAACCCCGCACATTCAAGAGCCGCCTCATCAGGTGGCTCTGGATTGCTTTTGGGGGTATCGTAGCCTTCCTGGCTCTCCTCTTCCTCCTTATTTATAACGGTGTTGTCGGCTATATGCCTGACATTGAGCAATTAAAGAACCCTACCGACAAGTTCGCCTCCGTGATCTACACGGCCGACGGCGTCGAAATGGGCCGCTATTTCCGCCCCACGGGCAATCGCGTCTATGCCGACTATAGCGACATCTCCCAGCACGTTATCGACGCCCTCATCGCCACGGAAGACGCCCGCTTTCTCGACCATTCGGGCATCGACGCCCGCGCCATAGGCCGTGTGCTCGGAAAAACCCTCATTCTTCAGCAGAAAAACGCCGGAGGCGGCTCGACGCTGACCCAGCAACTCGCCAAGCAACTCTACTCGCCCGGCTCCTCAGGCCTCCTTGAGCGCGCTATTCAGAAGCCCGTCGAGTGGATGATTGCCGTGAAACTCGAACGCTTCTACTCAAAAGAGGAAATCATCAAAATGTATCTCAACCAGTTTGACTTCCTCAACAACGCCGTCGGAATCAAGTCGGCCGCATGGGTCTACTTCGGCAAGGACGCCCTCGACCTCAACATCGAAGAGGCCGCGACCCTCGTCGGAATGGTCAAGAACCCCGCAATCTATAACCCCGTGCGCCGCAATGAGCGCACACGCGAACGCCGCAACGTGGTCCTCGACCAGATGCAGAAAAACGGCTACATCTCCGAAGCCGAACGCGACTCGCTCCAGGCCCTCCCCCTGACCCTCGACTACCATAAAGTCGACCATAAGGAAGGACTCGCCCCCTACTTCCGCGAAGAACTCCGCCGCATGCTCGGCGCAAAGAAGCCCCAGCGCTCCTCCTACGCCGAATGGGACCGCCAGCGCTACGTCGACGACTCCATAGCCTGGGCCACCAACCCCCTCTACGGCTGGATTGAAAAGAACCCCAAGCCCGACGGCTCACACTATGACATCTATGCCGACGGACTCAAGATCTATACGACCATCGACTCCAAGATGCAGCAATATGCCGAGGACGCCATGATTTCCCATCTCAGCCAGACCCTCCAACCCCAGTTCTGGCGCGAAAAGAAAGGCTCAGCCTCTGCCCCCTACTCCTCCAACCGCGAGGAAATAAGCGCCGACGCCATCAATAAACTCATTGACCGCGCCATAAAGGACTCCGACCGCTATCGCTACATGAAAAAAGCGGGCCATACAACCTCCCAAATCGAAAAAGCCTTCAAGGAACCAACCGAAATGAAGGTCTTCACCTATCAGGGCTGGACCGACACTATCATGACCCCCCGCGACTCGATTCTCTACCATAAGAGTTTCCTCCGCTCCGGCTTCATGGCCATGGACCCCCGCAACGGCTACGTCAAGGCCTACGTAGGCGGCCCCAACTTCTCCGCATTCCAGTATGATATGGTCTCCACCGGTCGACGCCAGGTAGGCTCCACAATCAAGCCCCTGCTCTATACCTACGCCATGGAGGAAGGCTTCACTCCCTGCGACCAGTTCCTCAACGCCCAGCCGACAATCTACGACGCCAACGGCCGCGCCTGGCAGCCCCGCAACGCCGGCTCCGCACGCGTAGGCGAGATGGTCGACCTCCGTTGGGCCCTCACCAACTCCAACAACTGGATTTCCGCCCGACTGATGGATATGCTCTCCCCCCAGACCTTTGCCAACAACCTCCATACCTTCGGCATCAACAACCATATCGACCCCGTGGTATCCCTCTGCCTTGGCATTTGCGACGTCTCCGTCAAAGAGATGGTCACGGCCTACTCCGCCTTCGCCAACCGCGGAATGCGCACCGACCCCCTCTTCGTAACAACCATTACCGACTCAAACGGCAACGTCATCTCCGAGTTTAACACCACCCAGACCGAAGTTATTTCCGAAAAAGCCTATTGGAAGATACTCTCCATCCTCCTAAACGTCGTCGACTCCGGCACAGGCGCCCGACTGCGCCGCGCCCCCTTCAACCTGACGGCGCAAATGGGCGGCAAAACCGGCACCACCAACTCAAACTCCGACGGCTGGTTCATGGGCTTCACCCCCGAACTCGTCACGGCCACCTGGGTGGGAGGCGAAGAAAAACCGATCCACTTCAACTCAATGGCCTACGGCCAAGGCGCCTCCATGGCCCTCCCCATCTTCGGTAAGTTCATCACCAAAGTCTACGCCGACCGCGACCTCCCCTACTCCCAGTCGACCCGCTTTGACTTCCCCGCCGACCTCAACCTCTGCGAAGGCGCCGACCTCGGAGTCCTCTCCGAAACCACCACCGACGACCCCACCATCGACAACATCTTCGACTAACATCAAGAGGCCAAACCGGGAGGTGCGCCGCTCCGCCGGCGCACCACGTTCGCGAACCCCATGGGACAGCGACGGAGCGCTGTCCCTCCCGGTAGCCTTATAGGGGACGAGAGCCCCAACGCCTCACATGGAGGCGGCGATCGCCGAGCGCCGCCACGGCGACAGCCCCGGGGGGTTGTTACACGATTGTCAAAAGGATGTTACAAAGCCGTGGCGCGGTCAACTTTCTTTGAACCCCCTTTGTTAGGCTTTCGAACAAACGATAAAACTAACACTTAAAACTCCATAACGACAATGATTACCGCAGCCTCAATCAACAACATCTACAACAAGTTCAACTCGATGCCCGCTAACGCCGACCTCGTTCTTGACCGCAACCTCAACGAACTCATGATGTTCGCGCTCGACTCCGAATTTGTTGACTTCGATGGCGACCGCCTCAGCCTCCTCAAGGGCCAGGGCCCCCTCCGCTCCGTTGAGATTGAGCGCATCTGCGGCGCACAGGACCTCGGAAGCCACATGGCTATCGTGATGCCCGCCTCGGTCATCCTCGTTAACAAGTCAAATGGAGCAATCAGCGTTACCCTCGCCGAATAATCAAACCAACCACCGTCTGCACAAATCATTTTTTCACAATATCTTTCCCAAAAAGTCTTTTTCATAGTAAGCAAAGTATCTTTCAATAACAAAAAGGCGAGCCGCGAGGCCCGCCCTTTTTGTATCGTGTTGGCGCCGGGATTATTCGGCGTCGTCTTCGCGCATATTGTGGAAGACGTTCTGAACGTCTTCGTCTTCTTCAAACTTTTCGAGAAGTTTCTCGAGTTTTTCGCGCTGCTCGGGGGTCACGTCCTTGAGGTCGTTGGGGATACGCTCAAACTCGGATGAGATGATTTCGTAGCCGTTTTCTTCAAGATAGTGCTGAATGGCCGAGTTGCTCTCGAAGGGGCCGTAGAGGATGATTTCGCCTTCGTCGCCGGCTTCGAGTTCGTCGACGCCGCAGTCGATGAGTTCGAGTTCGAGTTCGTCGAGTTCAACGCCCTCCTTGGCCTTGATTTTGAACACGCACTTATGGTCGAAGAGGAAACTCAGCGAGCCGGAAGTGCCGAGCGAGCCGCCATGCTTGGTGAAGTAGGAGCGGACGTTGGCCACGGTGC
>CAYUGU010000090.1:0-7819 GCA_964444345.1 uncultured Bacteroides sp. | reverse complement strand
CCTTGATTGCCTTGGCAAACATCTCTTTGGTGTTTACGAGGCCTAATTCTTTGTAACTTACCATTTGGTTAAGACAATTATAAAAATTAAGGTTTTTTATTGTTTAATTTGCTGCAAATTTACGGACTTTTCGGTGAAAATGCAAATTTAGAGGGCGGAATATGCCGGGCTGAAGGTGTCGCCCTGGCTGAAATCGCCGGTGCGGATTCCTTTTGAGAGCCAGCGGACGCGCTGCTCGGAGCGTCCATGGTTGAAGGTTTCGGGCATTTCGCGTCCGTAGGCCTTCTTCTGGAGGTAGTCGTCGCCGATTTTTGAGGCGGCGTTGATTGCGTTTTCAATGTCGCCCGGCTCGATGGAGTTAAACATCTTGTTGTCGTGGTTGGCCCAGACTCCGGCGAGGAAGTCGGCCTGGAGTTCGAGGCGCACACTGATTTGGTTTGACTCGGCTTCGCTGACGCGGCGCATCTTGTTGTGGGCGTCGGAGAGGATTCCGAGTTGCTGCTGAACGTGGTGGCCAACCTCGTGGGCAATCACGTAGGCATAGGCGAAATCGCCGTCGGCGCCAATCTGCGTTTTCATATCCTTGAAGAAGTCGAGGTCAATATAGACCGTCTGGTCGGCCGAGCAGTAGAAGGGGCCCGACTGGGAGGTAGCGCTGCCACATCCGGACTGCACGGAGCCGGAGAAGAGCACCATCTTCGGACATTCATATTCGCCCCATCCCTGACGCTTGAACTCGGCGGTCCAGACGTCTTCGGTGCCGGCGAGGACCTGCGAGGCGAGTTGGGCGAGACGCTCGTCTTCGGCGTCGGGCTGGTAATCGTCGGCATACTGCGGCTGCTGAGTGAGGGCCTGCAGTTGGCCGGAGTTGCTGAGGTTTGAAAAAATGTCGCCGATGCCGCCGCCCGAGAGCAGGGTCATGATTACTACGGCGATGATGCCGACAATGCCGCCACCAACGAGTTTGCCGCCGCCCTTGATTCCGCGGCGGTCGTCTACATTGCCGCTTGTGCGGCGTCCATCCATTCTCATCTTGGGTTTATGGTTGAGGGTTTATGGTTGAGGGTTTAGTGTTTAGGGTTTAGTGTTTAGGGTTTGGGGGTTAATTGCCGCAAAGTTAGCGTTTTTCGGGCAAAATCACAAACTTGGCTGTCAATTTGTTTCACATATGTTTGCAATTTGATAGAATTTTCGTAACTTTGGCCCACATTTTGTCACAAAAACCAATCTTTTTACTTTCATTTTCCTTTAATTTATGCGAAAATTTTTACTCAAAGTCTTTACTCTCATATCGCTTGCTTTCCTGGCGCCAAACCTCCTTTCGGCCGAGGAATATACCGTCGATATTGACAACGTGGACAACGTTGTCCTCGACATTGACGACGTCCCCGTCACCGGCCTGATCAACGGCGTCAACAAGGTCGAAACGGGCACTTCACAGTATCTCCGCGTCTCGACAAAACCGGGCGTAGTCTTCACGGAAGTGACCCTTATTGACACTTATTATAACGAAGAAAACGACTGGCTCAATCAGGTTTGCACCTACGACGACGGCCGCCAGTATGTCGACCTCCATTCAACCTTCCCCGACGACGAATCTTTCCGAATCCGCACTCAGACTTCCGCCGATGCCCGCACCGCCTCCTATACCGTCACCATCGACGACCCCGCAAAGGCTGCGCTCCTCGTGCTCGGACAGCCCGTGAGCCTCTCGGCCGGCGAAAATGTGGTCAAGTTCAACCCCGCTGCGGAGTCGAAAGTGGAAATTCAACCTCTGGAATACACCTCAATCTACTCCCTGACCCTAAACGGGCAGGAAGTTACCCGCGAACGCTATAACTACGACCTCACCGTCAGCGACGGCGACCAAATCGTAATCACCACCACTTACCCCGACATTGACTGCAAAATCACCTTCGACATGAGCGGCGCCGACCTCACCGAATTTATCCGCGAAGTCGACGTCAACGGCAAAGCCGAACTCAACTGGAGCGCCCCCGGATTTACCGTCAAGTCAGGCTCGGAACTGACCCTGCGCGGCCGCACTGACGAGTATGAGGTTCTCGGTTTCCTCGTCAACGGCAAGCCCGAAACCTTCTCGGCCGAAACCAAACTCTTCATTGTGGAAGACACCGAGTTGACAATCGACGTGCGCAAATATGCCTCCTTCATGATTACGCTCAACGTCGACGTTCCCGCCAACCTCAAGGCCTATCGCGGCTATGCCAACAACGGCGACCTGATTGACCTCAGCGAGGGCGACAACCTCGTCGAAGTGCGCCGCGACACTCCCTTTGTGACCCTCGTGCCCGCCGACGGATTCCATCTGGAGTCAATCACCGTTACCGACCAGCCCGACTATACCGTCGAGGAACTGACCGGAGCGCAAATCAAGGTCGGAATGTTGACCGACAACAATGTAGTCACCGTGCGCACCGCCAAGATTGTCCGCGACAAGAAGGCCGCAATCTTTACCTACGACTTTGCCTCTGCCGGCGAAGAGTTTAACGCCCGCCGCGCCGACCTCTCGAACATTGAACTGGCCGAAGGAGCAACCCTTATTGACTTTTACGACCGCGACAACACGTTCGTCTTCGCCAATCCCGCGTCGGTTTCAACCGCTGCCTATCTCAACGACGAACCTCTTGCCGCCGAAGGCTATTACTTCTATGCCGACTTGGCCGACGGCGATGCCGTCAAGTTCTTCTTCGGCTGCGTTCCGTCGAAACATACCGTCACGGTCGAGGCTGAGCAGCCCGAGGCGTTTACCCTTGTTCGCGACCACGTTCGCTCAATCGCCCCCGAAACCTTCACGGCGCTGACCTCAACTCCCGTAACCGTAACCCCCGCCGAGGGCGCGCAGATTGAAGTAACCCTCGACGGCAAGCCGCTTGAAGCCGACGCCGATGGCGCCTACACCTTCGCTGTCGACTCCGACAAGACCCTCGCAGTCAAGGCTCTCGAAACCGGCATCAGCGAAATCAACGCCGCCGACGCCACTGAGGCCTACGACCTCCTTGGTCGCCGCATCGCCTCCACTCCCCGCGGCCTCCATATCCGCGCCGGCCGCCTCCGCCTCTAACCCTCGCCCCCCGCTCTGAATAATCAAAAGTCAAATTGGCTACCCGTCAATTTGACTTTTTTGTATTTAATATTTTGTACTTTGCGTTTTGTATTTTGAACTTTGCTTTTTGTATTTTGTATTTCGTATTTTGTATTTTTCAAATATTTGCTTAAATTTGCAAGTTATGAAATTCCAACTTAGTTCTCAATATAAACCGACGGGCGACCAACCGCAGGCAATCGAAGCCCTGGCTCAGGGAGTGCTCGACGGTACCCCCTCGCAGGTTCTGCTCGGCGTGACCGGCTCGGGCAAGACCTTCACTATGGCCAACGTTATCGAGCGGGTTCAGCGCCCGACCCTGATTCTCAGCCATAACAAGACTCTTGCCGCCCAACTCTACTCGGAGTTCAAGCAGTTTTTTCCTGACAACTCCGTGCAATATTTTGTCAGTTACTATGACTATTACCAGCCCGAGGCCTACATTCCGGGCATCGACCGATATATCGAGAAGGACCTGATGATCAACGACGAAATCGAGCGCCTGCGCCTCTCGACGGTTTCGGCGCTCCTTTCGGGCCGTCAGGACGTCGTAGTGGTCAGTTCGGTAAGTTGCCTGTTCGGTATGGGCAATCCGTCGGACTTCGACGCGAGCGTCATCGAAATCAAGGTCGGCGAGCAGATTGGGCGCAACGATTTTTTGCGTAAACTCGTGGCCTCGCTCTATTCGCGCAATGAGACCGAACTGAGCCGCGGCACGTTCAGAGTGCGCGGCGACACGGTCGAAATCCGTCTGGCCTACGAGGAAATCACGCTCCGCGTGGTCTTCTGGGGCGACGAAATCGAGTCGATTCAGACTGTGCACCCGCTCGACGGGGTCAGCCTCGGCGACCACGACGTCTTCAAGATCTATCCGGCCAATCTCTTCGTGACCTCCCAGGAGCGCCAGAATGCTGCCGTCTCGCAGATTGCGCTCGACCTCGGCGAGAGAATCGAGGCTTTTGAGCGCGAAGACAAACTCCTTGAAGCCCAGCGCCTTCGCGAGCGCGTCACCTACGACCTGGAGATGATTAAGGAGTTGGGCCACTGCTCCGGCATTGAGAACTATAGCCGCTACTTCGACGGGCGTCGTCCGGGCGAGCGGCCCTTCTGCCTGCTGGACTATTTCCCGAAGGATTTCCTGACGATTATCGACGAGAGCCACGTGACCGTCCCGCAGATTCGCGCAATGTATGGCGGCGACGTCTCGCGCAAGGTGAACCTCGTGGACTATGGCTTCCGCCTGCCTGCCGCGCTCGATAACCGCCCGCTGAAATTCGAGGAGTTCGAGTCTCTTGTCCCGCAGACAATCTACGTTTCGGCCACTCCCGCCGACTATGAATTGCAGAAAGCCGAAGGCATTATCGTTGAGCAAGTTATCCGCCCGACGGGGCTGCTTGACCCGATTATTGAGGTGCGCCCGTCGATGAACCAGATCGACGACCTCATGGAGGAGATTGCGCAACGCACGGAGCGCGGAGAGCGCACCCTTGTGACCACCCTGACCAAGCGTATGGCCGAGGAACTGAACGATTATCTGGCAAAATATGATATAAAGACCGCCTATATGCACAGCGACGTCGACACCATGGAGCGCATCAAGATTCTCGACGACCTGCGCGCCGGAGTCTACGATGTCCTTATCGGCGTCAACCTGCTTCGCGAGGGTCTGGACCTTCCGGAGGTGAGCCTCGTGGCGATTCTCGACGCCGACAAGGAGGGATTCCTGCGCAGTCATCGCTCACTTACTCAGACGGTTGGCCGCGCCGCCCGTAATCTCAACGGGCGTGTGATTATGTATGCCGACAAGATAACCGACTCCATGCGCCTGACAATTGAGGAAACCGAGCGCCGACGCTCCTTGCAGTTGGCCTACAATGAGGCGAACGGAATCACGCCGCAGGCAATCGTCAAGGCCCGCAACCGCATTGTCGGCCTTGACCGCGAGGCAATCGAGGACCTTACGCCCGCCGGAGCCGTCAAGAAGCCGGAGCGCCGGCAGAAGAAAGACGGCAAGCCCTCTACGCCGCCGCGCCCGACCTACGACCTCGAATTCTCGCGCGAGGTCAACCTCGCAGCCGACCCTGTCGTTCAGTATATGAACCCCGAGGAGATGCGCAAAAACATCGAAAAACTCAAGCAGCAGATGTTTCAGGCGGCCAAGAAGATGGACTTCCTCGAAGCCGCTCGCCTGCGCGACGAGATGATGAAGATGCAGCAGTTGCTTGAACGGAAGGAGGCCGCCCGATGACTCCGGTCGCTGACCGCTGGCTCCCCACCTCCGTCAAGGAGATGGAGGCCCTGGGGTGGGACCATGTGGACGTGGTCCTCTTCAGTGGCGACGCCTATGTCGACCATCCGTCGTTTGGCGCCGCAGTGATTGGCCGCACCCTGCAGGCCATGGGGCTGAACGTCGCAATCGTGCCTCAGCCCAACTGGCGCGACGACCTGCGCGACTTCAAGAAGTTCGGTCGCCCGCGGCTCTTTTTCGGCATCTCGCCCGGCGCTATGGACTCGATGGTCAATCATTATACGGCTGCACGCCGCAAGCGCCACGACGATGCTTATACCCCCGACGGTCGCGCCGGTGCACGCCCCGACTATCCCACGATTGTTTACTCCGAGATTCTCCGCCGCCTCTATCCCGACGTGCCTATAGTTGCGGGCGGAATCGAGGCCTCCATGCGCCGCCTGAGCCATTACGACTATTGGCAGGACCGTCTTCGCCCCTCAATCCTGATGGATGCGCCGGTCGATATGGTAATTTACGGTATGGGTGAAAAACCTATCCGTCAACTCGTTGAGCGCCTCCGGGCGGGCGAACGCATAGGCGACATCAAGGACCTCCCCCAGAGCGTCGTTCGCCTCTCGGCCAAGGATATTCCCGCGCCGTCGCCCTCCGATATTATCCTTAACTCCTATGAGCAATGTCTCGCCGACAAGCGCAAGCAGGCCGCTAACTTCAAACACATTGAGCAGCAGAGCAATCGCCTGACGCCCGATACCTCCCTGTGGCAGCAACACGGGCGCCGCGCCGTCAAGGTCAACCCGATGTTTCCGCCGCTATCGACCGAGGAGGTCGACGCCTCGTTTGACCTTCCTTATACCCGCCTGCCTCATCCCCGTTATCGCGGCAAGACCATTCCGGCCTACGAGATGATTCGCCACTCCGTCTGCCTTCATCGCGGATGCTTCGGCGGTTGCGCTTTCTGCACTATTTCGGCTCATCAGGGCAAGTTTATCGCCTCGCGTAGCCGCGACTCGATTCTGCGCGAGGTCAGGGCCGTCACAAAAATGCCTGATTTCAAGGGATATATCAGTGACCTCGGCGGTCCGAGCGCGAATATGTACTCTATGGGAGGCAAGGATCTTGGCAAGTGCGCCAAGTGCTTGCGGCCCAGTTGCTTGCATCCTGCTCCATGCCCCAATCTTAACAACGACCATTCGGCGCTGCTCGAAATTTATCAGGCTGTAGACGCAATGCCCGAAGTCAAGAAGGCTTTCGTGGGCTCCGGGGTGCGTTATGACCTTGCAATGGCCCCCTCCGGCTCGCCGAAGACCGACGCCGGGAATCGTCGCTACGTCGAGCAACTGATTTCGCGCCACGTTTCCGGGCGCCTGAAAGTTGCACCGGAACATACTGAGGCCCACGTGCTTAACCTTATGCGTAAGCCTGATTTCAGCCTCTACTATGAGTTTAAGAAGATTTTCGATGACGTAAATCGCAAGGCCGGGCTGCGTCAGCAGTTGATTCCTTACTTCATTTCGTCGCATCCCGGATGTCGCGAAGAAGACATGGCCCAACTGGCGGCAACGACCCGGCGCCTCGACCTGCATCTGGAGCAGGTACAGGACTTCACGCCGACGCCCATGACCCTCAGCACGGAGATTTACTATACGGGCATTCACCCCTACACGGGCAAGCCGGTCTATTGCGCCACGAACCCGGCGGCCAAAGAGGCCCAGCGCCAATACTTCTTCTGGTATGACCCCGCGCGCCGCGACTCAATCCGCCGCTCCCTCCTCCGCCTCCACCGCCCCGACCTCATCCGCCAAATCCTCAATTAAAAAGAGAGCCCGCTCCGGGCGGGGCCGGGGCGGGCGGGTTGTGTCTATATGTAGACCTATTGGATGCGGGGTTATGCGTTCTTAACTTTGTCGCAAACGGCCTTGAAGGCGGCGGGGTTGTTAAGAGCGAGGTCAGCGAGGACCTTGCGGTTGATTTCGATGCCAGCTTTGTGGATGAGGCCCATGAGCTTGGAGTAGCTGAGGTCTTCCTGACGGGCAGCGGCATTGATACGCTGAATCCAGAGCGAGCGGAAGTTGTGCTTTTTGTCCTTGCGGTCACGGTAAGCATAGGTAAGACCTTTTTCCCAGGTGTTTTTGGCAACGGTCCAGACGTTTTTGCGGGCACCGTAGTAGCCGCGGGTAAGTTTCAGGATTTTTTTGCGACGTTCGCGAGAAGCGACGTGGTTTACTGATCTTGGCATAGTTAATGCTAAATTGGTTTGTGAATGTCAGCGGCCCTGCAACAGGACACTTTCGGGCTGGCCATTCGGTTAATGAAATTTGGGTGATTAACTCTAATTGTCAGGAATTCGCGGAGAGAATTACTTCAGACCGAGGAGTTTCTTAACGTTCTTCTCGTCGCAGGAGGAAACGACGCCGCTGTGGGTCAGGTTGCGCTTCTGCTTGGTGGTCTTCTTCGTGAGAATGTGG
>CAYUGU010000089.1:0-7978 GCA_964444345.1 uncultured Bacteroides sp. | reverse complement strand
AGCGTCAAGTGGGCTACAATGAACATTGGGGCAAATGCCGAATATGAAATAGGGCAATTATTTCAGTGGTCATTTAATGAGGTTATTTATGATAGAGATAAATCAGATGGATGTGAGTTAAATACCCAATATAGTGCCGAAGATGCAGTTAAAGCATTATGGGGTGATGGTTGGCGCTTGCCCACGAGGGAAGAAATGCAAGAACTAATTAACTTATGTGATGCTAAATGGGATTATGCATTCAATAAGCCGTTGGGTAACATCGATAAGTATTGGCCAACCATAAATGGAATCGAGGGTGCCAAAGTTTGGGGAGATACAGGACAGTCTATATTTTTACCCGTATGTAAGACTTCGGGATGCTATTGGACGCATACATTATCATACGACAACGGATCTATATATCCTTGCATAGGATGCTTTGAGTCAAATGTATTTGGTTGGCGAATATCTATGTCTCCTAAAGATTACTTTAATCTGATAAGGGCAGTGTGTGAATAAATTCCATTAGTTATCAAATTTAAATCTAAAATCGATAAGGACATTACCTTGTCGATTTTTTTTATATGGGATTAGTGATTTCAGTTTTTTTACAGTTTCCCTCCCGGCAAACTTTTTGGGGCGGCGGGGCGTTATTTTTTTGATGAGCAAGAAATCTGAAATATTAAAAATCTGGCAGGAATGTTTTCCCGGCGATTCGCCCCAATGGAGGCGGATGTTTTTCGACGCTTCTTATGTCGACGAGGAAGCCCTGACCGAGACTGACCCTGAAACGGGCGCGACCGTCAGTTCACTCCTGTTGCTCCCTTACTCGATGAGATTCAGCGGGTTGCAGGTTGGTGTGGGCTATATCTATGGAGCCGGGACACTTCGAAAGTTCCGCGCCAAAGGCCATATGGGCCGACTCCTTCGCAAATCGCTCCGCGAGGCAGCCGACCGCGGAGACTCGCTCGCCGTGCTGATTCCCGCCTCCGAAATCTTGCGCGGCTACTATGAGCGATTCGGCTTCGCGTCGGTTTTCTATCGTCGCCCGTATCGGTTCACATCCGCTCATCATTTTCCCGTCGAAGACACTTATCGCGACGTCTCTGATAGCCCCGCTGCAAAACTCTTCACCGCATACGAACGCCTGACCGAGTCGCGAGACTACTATATCCAACAGTCACGCGCCCAGTTTCTTACGGCGATGGAAGACGTTCGCCTCTCCGGATATGGATTTGCTGCCGTGGCGCCTGCCGACGACCCCGAGGCCGAGCCCGTGGCCATGGCGTGGGGTAGGGTAGAAGATACCTCCGACGATATATTCGTGACTGAACTACTGGCAGACTCGCGCGATTCGGCCAACGCGGCTCTGACTTTGCTCCGGGAGCAGATGCCCGGGCGCCCCGTAACTATCCTCAAGCAGCCGGCCGATGATTATATCGGCGGAATGTTGACGCCGTCGGGTATGGCCCGAGTGGTCAATCCCGAGCCGATGCTCTCCGCCCTTGCTGCCGAAAATCCCCGTCTGAAACTGACCGTAAGGCTTACCGACCCTATTCTTCCGGAAAATAGCGGCGTTTATCGCCTGAGCGACGGCAAGTTAACAATCAGCGAGCGTGCCGAACACGTCGACCTCGACGTTAACCCCGAAACCCTCACTTCGCTCCTCTTCAGTTCCTCGACCATCGCCGACATCACGGGCCTTCCCGCCCGCCGCCCCCATATGTCCCTAATGCTTGACTAAATCAGTTTTCCGGCGAGCCATACTCCGCGCCTCGCTAATTTTTTATCTTTGAAAGAAAAAGGCGCCCCCTGGGGAGGAGCGCCTTTTGAGTGGGTTATTCTATTGGGTATTTTTCGCGAATCGGGTCGTCATATTGCTCCATAGCCTTTTTGAGGCGCTGGCGCATCTCGGCCGTCACTTCCTCCATTCCGGGCTTGCCGTAGAGGTTGTTCATTTCGTGGGGGTCGTTCTGCAGGTCGTAGAGTTCCCAGTGGTCAATGTCGTTATAGAAGTGCATCAGCGAGTAGCGGTCGGAGCGCACGCCGTAGTGGCGCTTAACGGCATGTTCGGCGGGATACTCATAATAGTGATAATAGAGTTGGTCGCGCCAATCCTCGGGGTTTTCGCCGCGAAGAAGGGGCATAAGCGATTCGCCCTGAATGTCTTCGGGAATTTCAACGCCGGCAATTTCGAGGAAGGTAGGTGCGTAGTCGATATTCTGGACCATCTGGTTGATGTCGCCGCGGGCGTCGAGGCCTTTCGGGAGGTGCATGACCAGAGGAGTGTTGAAACTTTCTTCATACATGAAGCGCTTGTCGAACCATCCGTGTTCACCCATATAGAAGCCCTGGTCGGAGGTATAGACAACGAGCGTATTGTCCAGCAGGTCATGCTCTTTCAGGTAGTCGAGCACACGGCCAACGTTGTCGTCGAGGCTCTTGAGGGTTTTCAGATAGTCGCGGATGTAGCGGTTGAAACGCCATTGGGCCAGTTCTTCGCCTTTGAGGTCTGAGTTGTAATATTCCTCGATAATCGGGTTGTAGAATTCATCCCACTTGGCGCGCTGGGCGGAATCCATACGGCCAACGAACGATTTGTAAGTGGGAGTGAGGCGCGTATTGGCCGTGTCGGTCAGCATTTTAAGGTCATAGACAATGTCCATGCTCTTGGGGTCGTCGATACGCATTTCGGCGGTAGCGGCGGCGGGGCGGCCTTCATAGTTGTCGAAGAAATTTTCGGGCAGGGGCCATGACTGGTCTTCATAGAGGGCGAGGTTGCAGGTATCGGCCATCCAGTTGCGATGCTGGGCCTTATGGTGAATCATCAGGCAGAAGGGCTTCTCCTTGTCCTTGCGGTTTTCGAGCCAGTCGAGGCTCATATCGGTAATCAGGTTGGTCAGGTAGCCATGGACAATCTCGGTCGTGCCGTCCTGATTGATGAAAGTCGGGTTGTAGTAGTCGCCCTGGCCGGGAACTACGCGCCAGGTGTCAAAGCCCGTCGGGTCGCTGATAAGGTGCCATTTGCCGAACAGGGCGGTTTCATAGCCGGCCTCCTGGAGATACTTCGGGAAGGTAGGTTGCGAGCCGTCGAAGGGTTTGCCGCTTTCGTTGTCGGTAAATCCGTTCTTGTGGCTGTGTTTGCCGGTCACCATGCAGGCACGCGAAGGGCCCGAGAGGGAGTTGGCCACGAAGGAGTTAGTGAACTTGACGCCATCTTCGGCAATGCGGTCAAGGTTGGGCGTATGGGCGTAACGCTTGTCGTAGCATGACATCATCTGGGCCGTATGGTCGTCGGTCATGATGTATACAATGTTGTAGCGCTTCGGTTCGGCTTCCTCGGCGTTTGCCTTGGTGCAACTCTGCACGGCAATCGCGCCCAGGGGAAGGGCAGCCATGGCGGCTACGGCGGAGTAAACGGGTTTCATCGGTTGATTTTCGGTTGGTTTATGAATGTGATAAGTATACTATATTATATAATAATGTTCGCGCGCGTGAGACTTCGACCGCTATCGGTCAGCAGGGTTGCGGCGAGTTGGGCGGCCGCCTCGGCCCTTTCGGGGCCGTAGGCAATCAGTCCGCGGTCGCCGTCGAGGGCTATGCGTTCCTCGGAGATATTCACCTCGGCGTCAGCCTTGGGGGCTTCGGCCGTGGGCGGATAATGTTTCGCCCCAAAGCGGATTGCCGGCTCGGAACCGACCTTGCCGCTCTCGGCGCGATAGCATACGCGGACTCCGCTTTCAGCCAACAGACGGATTAAATGCTGTCCAGCCTCAAGAAGGGACCCCTCGCCAATCCATACGGTCAGCGACGGATTGATTGCCATCCGCAGGCTGCCGGGGCGATGGCCGCCGGGAGTGACCTTGCGCGCAGGCCGCTGATTGAGGCGCCCGCTGCGATAGTCGTCCATCTTATTTCCGAGGTAATTATCTGCCATAACTTTCTGCAAATTTAATCAAAATCAGTGAGATTTCAAACTTTAGTTTGATATTTGCGAATTTTTTTTTACCTTTGCATCAAATAAACCAACAAATTACACATGAAAACATATCTTAATTCTATTTCTTTTTCGGCTATTATTCTGTCTGCCGCCTGCTTTCTCGGGGCGGGGAAGACGCACGCCGAAACTGTGAATTTAAGTGACCTCGACCTCTCGAAGATCACTTGTTTTGAAGATGGAGGCAAATGCAGCGTCGGCAAAAATACGTCGACCAAAGGCGCTCCGCTTTCAATTGCCGGAGTAGGCTATACCAACGGTATCGGCATCCACGCCCCCTCGAAGACTATTGTCCAACTCAACGGCTCGACTTCCTTTACCGGACTGGTCGGCGTTGACGACGAGGCCGACGATAAGGCTGACCATGGCGTCGTTGACTATACCGTGACCCTCTACAAGGACCATGTGCAGACCGTTCGCTATTCCGGCACTGCCTCCCGCATGGAGCCCGCCGTCAGCATCGACGTTACGGACCTGGCCGGCTATGATTACCTCGAAATCAATATCACCAACGGCGCGAAGACCTGGGCTGACCATGCCGATATTGTAGACGCCGTGCTGACCTACGAGGGTGAAGCCCCCGTGACCGTGACCGAGTCGGAAATGTATCAAACCGAAGAGGTTCCTGACATTACCGGCCATAAGACCGTCAACCTTAGTGACCTCGACCTCTCGAAGATTACTTGCTTTGAAGATGGCGGCAAATGCAGCGTCGGCAAGAATAAGTCGACCAAGGGCGCCTCGCTTTCGATTGCCGGGGTCGGTTATACCAACGGTATCGGCATCCACGCCCCCTCGAAGACTATTGTCCAACTCAACGGTGCCGTTTCCTTCCAGGGTTATGTAGGCACTGACGACGAAGCGGACGACAAGAACGATCATGGCGTTGTTGACTATACCGTGACCCTCTATAAGGATCAGGAGCCGGAAATCCGTTTCCACGGAACCGTAAAACGTATGGAGCCCGCCGTGAACATCTCTATGGTCGACCTGAGCGGATATGACTATCTGATGATCAACTTCGAGAACGGCGCCCAATCGTGGGCCGACCATGCCGACATTGTCGACGCCCTGTTTGCTTACGATGGCGAAGCCCCGGTGACCGTCACCGAAGATGAGATGTATCCCGACCCGGACAAGCCCTCAATCATTGAACTTCCTGCCGAAGGCCCCAACGGCGAAGAGATTATCCCCCTCAGTTCGCTCGACCTTTCCCTTTGCACCAACGGCTGGGGCGCAATCAAGGCCGATAAGAGCATCAACGGCAATACGCTGATTGTCAAAGGTCAGAAGTATGCAAGCGGTGTCGGTATGCACGCCTCCGGCAAGGTTGTCGTGAAACTCAATGGCGCCGTGACCGCCTTCCATGCTATTCTCGGCATTGACGACGAAGTGGCCGGAAAGGCCGGTGGCAAATGTAACTATAGCGTAGTGCTCCGCAAGCAGAACGCCGAAGAGTATGTAGTTGACTCCGGCGAAATCGTTCAGTCTTCGGGCAAAATTGCAACTATCGACATAACCGAAGGCCTTTCGGACTATAAGTATCTTATCCTTGAATTTGACAAAGGGGCCGACAATGGTAACGACCATGTCGACGTTGCCAACGCCTATTTTGAATATGTTGAGCAGAACTCTACCCGCCCCGAAATGGTCAGCGAGGATGTCTTGAAAACCCGCCTCAACTGTGCTACGGTTGTCTATTCCCAGCCCGGAGTACGCTTTATGCACAAACTCCGCTCAAACAATCCTGACATCGTGATTTCGGTCAAGGATCTTCCCGCAGGTTTGACCTTCAATGAAAAGCGCTGTCTGGTTGAAGGTATTATCGAAACCGAGGGCGAATACACCTATACGGCTGTCACCTCGGTCGGTGAAGAAACCTCTGAAACCCCGATTAAACTGACCGTAAGTTCCAACCTTCAGCAGCCGCTGCCCCATATGGGCTGGCTCAGTTGGAACGTCGTGCAGGGCGATATCTCCGAGGATGTTGTCAAGCAGGCAACCGACAATATGATTTCTTCCGGACTGTTTGAAGCCGGCTATAACTGCGTCCTCATGGACGACCTCTGGCATGGCTCCCGCGCTTCCGGAACCAATAAGCCGCAGCCTAATGCGACCCGATTCCCCAACGGCCTTAAGCCCGTTGCTGACTATGTCCATGACCATGGGATGAAGTTCGGCCTCTATACTGACGCTGCTAACAAAACTTGCGGTGGAGCCTTCGGTTCTTACGGCTACGAGAAAATCGACGCCGAGCAGTATGCCGAGTGGGGTATCGACTATGTTAAGTGCGACTATTGCGGCGCTCCCGGCGATGTCGCTTCGGCCAAGCAGCGTTACACTACTATGGGTAAGGCCCTCAGCGAAACCGGTCGTAACATTATCTTCCATATTTGCGAATGGGGCGTGCGCAATCCCTGGGAATGGGGCTCTGACGCTTACGGCTCCTCCTGGCGTGTGACCTACGACGTTCGCGACGGTTGGAACTGCCGTCAGGGCGGTATCGGTATGGTGCAGTCCGTCGAACTGATGAAGGACCTTTGGGTCTACAACGGCGTGAACCGCTGGAACGACGCCGATATGCTCTGCGTAGGCATCAACGGTAAGGGCAAGAGTTCGTCCGACCTCGTGATTGGCACTCCCGGTATGACCAAGACCGAATATCGCTCCCAGTTCGCAATGTGGTGTATGTGGTCCTCGCCCCTGAGCCTCTCGTTCGATATCCGCGAGAAGATTTCGAAGACCGACCTTGAAATTATGACCAACCCCGAACTGATTGCCCTCGACCAGGACCGTATGGGTCAGGCTGCTGAATATCTCGGTATGGACGAGAATCAGTGCTACCTCTTTGCCAAGGACCTCGAGAATGGCGACGTTGCCGTGGCCGTTATCAATATGAGCGACGACAAGCATAACTACACCATCGACTTCTCGAAGATTCCCGCTCTCGACGCTACGGTTACTTACACCGTGCGCGACCTTCAGAACCGCGAGGACTGCGAAGACGCTACCGGTATGATTGCCGACGTCAGCGTTGCCAAGCATGAAACCCGCGTGTTCCGCCTCCACGACAAGCAGAGCGATGTTGCTGTAACCGGAATTACCGTTGATCCTGAGGCTTTCTCGGGCAAGGTCGGCGATACTCAGCAACTTACCGCTACCGTAACTCCCGCTGATGCTACGGATCGCAGCGTTGTCTGGACGTCGTCTAACGAAACTGTGGTGACCGTAAGCGACGCAGGCCTGATTACTCTTAACGGTGCCGGCAACGCAGTCGTGACCGCTACCACTTCCAATGGCCTTAGCGCGTCTTGCGCCGTAACCGCCGCGGTTGATGAAGAACAAGACGCGCTTTCAGAAGTTGTGACCCCCGAAAGCACGGTTGAAATCTTTACCGTCCTCGGCCAGCCGGTATACACCGGACGCTACTCTGACGTTAAGTTGCCTCAGGGAATCTACCTCCTGCGCTGCGGCTCTGTCGTGAGCAAAGTGCGCATCTGACTCTAAACATCAGAAAACCTCATAATGAAATTACCCGCTCGTGCCTTAGGCATGGGCGGGTAACTTTTTTTGATTGTCGGTTAAAACTTAGCCGGCAATGATTGCTTCGCTGGGGCAAACTTCTGCGCAAGAACCGCAGTCGATGCAGGTGTCGGGGTTGATTGAGTAGATGTCGCCTTCAGAGATGCTCTCGGTAGGACATACGGGCTGGCAGGTGCCGCAAGCCACGCATTTGTCGGTAATAACGTAAGCCATTGTTTTAAAACAAATTTGTTGATGAATAAATAAATTAGTGAATCGCAATTCACCCGCAAAATTATAAAAACTTCCCCAAACGACCAAATAAAACCAAAGAAAAAAATCCTCCCCGCCACGCTCCCTTGGTCCCCGCAAGGGCGCTCAGCGCCCTTCTAATAGGTTGCAAGTGTTAAAGAAAGTTAAAGGTGTAGAATTTTGTGGATTTGTAAGTTGTGGGGAGTCAGGGGTTTATGGAAAATA
>CAYUGU010000088.1:0-8031 GCA_964444345.1 uncultured Bacteroides sp. | reverse complement strand
CCTTATATTTCTCGGCCAGCTTCATGCCTATGAGAGCGTGGGGCAGTTCGGGCTCCTCGTCGGGCACTTTGCCTATGTCGTGGAGCAGACCGGCGCGGCGTGCCTTCTTGGGGTTGAGGCCGAGTTCGGAAGCCATGACCGCACAGAGGTTGGCGGTTTCGCGGGCGTGCTGCAGCAGGTTCTGGCCGTAAGACGAACGATATTTCATCTTGCCTACAAGGCGGATAAGTTCGGGGTTAAGACCGTGGATTCCAAGGTCAATGGCCGTGCGCTTGCCGGTTTCGATAATTTCTTCTTCAACCTGCTTGCGAACCTTGGCAACAACCTCTTCAATGCGGGCGGGGTGGATGCGGCCGTCGGCCACGAGCTGATGCAGGGCCAGACGGGCAATTTCGCGGCGCACGGGGTCAAAGCCGCTCAGGACGATAGCCTCGGGGGTATCGTCGACGATGATTTCAATTCCCGTGTGGGCTTCGAGGGCGCGGATGTTGCGGCCTTCGCGACCGATAATGCGACCCTTGATTTCGTCGCTGTCGATATGGAACACGGTCACTGAGTTTTCAACGGCCGTTTCCGTTGCCACACGCTGAATCGTCTGGATTACAATGCGTTTGGCTTCCTTATTGGCCGTCAGTTTGGCCTCGTCCATGATTTCGTTGATATATGAGGCGGCGGCAGTCTTCGCTTCGTCCTTGAGGCTTTCAACCAGTTTCTCCTTGGCCTCTTCAGAACTCAGGCCCGAAAGGTGTTCGAGGGTTTCGATAACTGATTTGTGGGCCTTGTCAAGTTCAGCCTTTTTCTCCTCGCAGACAGCGATTTGGGCTTCCAGATGAGTGCGGGTAGCCTCGTTGTCGTTCTTGGCGCGCTGATTTTCGCTCTGCTGCTGGTTTAGTTGGAGTTCGCGCTGCTTTGCGCGCGATTCGGCGTTTTGAACCTTTTGCATGCGCTGGTTGGCCTGCTTTTCGGCCTCGGCGGTGATTTTCAGCCCTTCGGCCTTCGCTTCGAGGAGTTTATCCTTCTTGAGCCCGTCGGCCTGAATCTTTGCTTCTTCAATGATTGCCTTGGCCTGAGTGCGAGCCATATTGCGCTGCACTGCTATTGTAGCGACGACGCCGATAGCCAGGGCTATGATTGCGGTAATTATAATTCCTATAGTCATAATGTGGTTAATGGGTTGGTTTTAAGTCTATTATATTGCGTTTAACGGTTCTGAAAATTAGTTTCTGCAAGTCAACGCAAAAAGAGACTGCTACCCGAAAAACTCCCTCAGTCAAGTCCCGGAACATTCTTGAGCAATTCGCTCAGGTGAGCGTCAAGTTGCTCAATTTGGCGCGCATTGCGCTCGCCTCGCAGATAGAGGACTGCAAACTGGAATGCCACTCGCGACATTACTGCCAGATGCGACTCGGAGGCGTAGGTCTTGGTTGTCCAGAGGCCCCAGAGTTCGTTGACGAGGTTCTCGGCATGGCGCATCAGTTCCTCATCGTCCCTATCGATCGACAGGGCCATTTTCGATTGCCCTGCCAGGCGGATTGTTATGTTCTGTTTGTCGTCAGTCATTTTTCGGGGCTGCGTCAGCAAGCGTTAAGTTCACTGATGCAGCGGTCTATTTCGCGTATCAATCCGGAAATCAGGGCGCGGGAGTCGGCCAGCGGCTGACCGTTTGCCTCAAGAGTTCGGGCAACCGTCAGATACTCAATTTCAGCCTGCAACCGATTGATTTCGGCCTGCAGCCGGGCGTTTTCACGCCGCAGGTTGTCGCGCTCGCTGCGCGCCTCCTTGACGGCATCTGCCAGGAGTTGCTGACGCTCAATGATGACCTGCACCTTTGAGGCTACCGATGAGTATATGTCGTGAACCTTCTCGGCCATAATATTCCAAATTGTCCGACAAATTTACAAAAACTTTCCGCAACCACCAAATTTCCCCTCCTTTTTCTGTAAAAATTCGTTTAAGCCTTTTTCTTTTTAGCATATTTGGCCTTGATTATATCGTAGGCCTCGCGGACATAGTGGAATATTTCTTCATCGGTCATTCCGCCGATAAAGTCAGCGTGGAGCCAGTTCTTCATGGCCGGATTGATTGTGCGACTGACGGCCTCGTGGCGGTCGAGCAGTTCGGCCATCGATTCCGGCGACGTCCGGAACTCTACAAACGTGGGGTCGCCTACGTCGGTCAGGCAAAACATATGGCCGCTCACGTAGAAAACAAGCGTCGTTTCAAACTTCTTGGCAAACTTGCCGAAGGGCATCTTCTCCTCGACCCCGCCGAGGCTCAGGCAGAAGTCTCTCAGTTGCTCTATATTCATTTGCGTTTTAAATAACTATGCCGGACCTCAATTGAAGTCCGGCATACCTTAATATATAAGTTATCAGTTATTGCCCTTGAGGATTCCGCGCTTCGAACTGCGGATAAAGGCGATAACCTCGTTGCGCAGTTCGCTCTCGGGGATTGTTTGCTCAACGCAGGCAATAGCGCTGCTCGTGTTCAGGTCGGCCGAGAAGATAATTCGGTAGATTTCCTGAAGCAGGGTGATCTGCTCCGACGAGAAGCCGCGACGGCGAAGGCCTACGACGTTGATGCCGACATAAGAACTCGGGTTGCGTCCACACATTATATAAGGAGGAATATCCTTATTGATGAGCGAGCCGCCCTGCATCATGACGTGGGCGCCCACATGGCAGAACTGGTGAATCAGCGAGCCGCCGCCAATGACAGCGTTATGGTCGATATGAACCTCGCCGGCAATCTGGCTGGCATTCGAAATGATGACGTTATCGCCGATCACGCAGTCGTGGGCCACGTGAGTATAGGCCATAATCAGGCAGTGGGAGCCTACGATGGTTGTTCCTTTGGAGGCGGTGCCGCGATTAACCGTGGCACACTCGCGTATGTTCGTGTAGTCGCCGATGACGGCCGTGGTCACTTCGCCCTTGAACTTCAAATCCTGGGGAACTCCCGCAATCACGGCGCCGGAATGGATATTGCAGTGGCGGCCAATGCGGGCTCCGTCGAGCACTACGGCTCCGGAATGAAGATGAGTGCCTTCGCCTATTTCGACGTCGGAGGCGACGAAAACAAACGGGTCAATCTGAACGCCCGGAGCGATGCGCGCTTCGGGTGATACGCTTGCCAGGGGACTAATCAGTTCAGCCATAGTTATTTGTTTTTAATAATCTGAGCCATAAATTCACATTCGGTAACGATTTTTTCGCCTACGAAGGCATAACCCTTCATGACGGCGCAACCGCGGCGTAGTTCGGTCATGAACGAAACGTGGAAAATCAGCGTATCGCCCGGAACCACCTTGTTGCGGAACTTGACGTTGTCAATCTTCATGAAGCAGGTTGAGTAGCGTTCCGGTTCGTCGACCGTCGAGAGCACGAGCAGGCCGCCGGTCTGGGCCATAGCCTCGATCTGCAGCACGCCGGGCATTACCGGTTCCTGGGGGAAGTGGCCCTGGAAGAAGGGTTCGTTGCCCGTAACGTTCTTAACGCCGACAATATAGTTCGGGCCTTTCTCGATGATTTTGTCAACGAGCAGGAACGGATAGCGATGGGGGAGTTTCGAGCGGATAGCGTTAACATCCATCAGCGGCTCTACGTTCGGATTATAAATAGGCGCCTGGATTTCCTGACGCTTGAGTTCCTTGCGTATTTTTTTCGAGAGGGTGGTGTTCAGGCTGTGGCCCGGGCGGGTGGCTATTACGCGGCCCTTGATGCGTCGGCCAATCAGGGCGAGGTCGCCCAGAACGTCGAGCAGTTTGTGGCGCGCGGGTTCGTTGTCGTGGACCAGAGGAGTGCTGTTGACGAAGCCAAACTCGGTGACGCTCACGTGGGGCGCGCCCATCAGGTCAGCGATATGGTCGAGGGTCTCCTGATTCATCGGCGAGTCGTAGATAACGATAGCGTTGTCGAGGTCGCCGCCCTTAATCAGGTTGGCGTTGACCAGAGGCTCGATTTCGCGTACGAAGACGAAAGTGCGGCTTCCGGCAATCTCCTTGCCGAAGTCGGCGAGGTTATCGAGCGTTGCAAACTGGTTGGGAATCACGGGCGAGTCAAAAGCGATCATGACGTCGATTGCAAACTCATCGTCGGGCATAACCACGATTGAAGAGCCGGTAGTATCGTCGCGCACCTCGATTTTCTGCTTGACAACGTAGACTTCGCGCTCGGCGTTCTGCTCTTCGAGGCCTGCGGCTTCGATGGCCTCGGAAATCTTGATGGCCGAGCCGTCGAGAATAGGCATCTCGGGGGCGTTGACCTTAATCAGGCAGTTATCGACTCCGGCGGCATAGAGCGCGGCCAGGGCGTGTTCGATAGTGCTGACAGTCACGTCGCCTTTGCCGATAACCGTGCCGCGATTGGTCGACTTGACGTTTTCGGCCACAGCGTCAATAATGGGCTGACCCTCGAGGTCGACGCGCTGGAATTTATATCCGTGGTTTTCCTCTGCGGGGGTGAATTCCGCTTCAATCTGAAGGCCGGTATGGAGTCCGGCGCCTTTCAGGATGAATGATTCTTTAAGCGTTTGCTGCTTCATATCTTCTGAAATATTTTTATTTTTCGAGTTCTTTAACCTTCTTTTCGAGTTGGCGCACTTTGTCAATCAGTTCGCCGATGCGGGTCAACTGTGCCTGCTGGCGCATCCATTGGCGGGCGGGGAGCACGGGCGAGCCCATCAGTGTTGCGCCGTCGGGGGTGTTGGAGTGCATACCGCTCTGGGCGCCTACGTTGACCTTGTTGCCTATGGTGATATGTCCGGCAACGCCCACCTGACCGCCGAACATACAGTTGCTGCCTATCTTGGCCGAGCCGGCAATGCCTACCTGGGCAGCCATTACGGTGTTTTCGCCGATTTCGACGTTATGGGCAATCTGAATCAGGTTGTCGAGTTTGGTTCCGCGGCCAATAAGCGTATGGCCCATCGTGGCGCGGTCAATCGTCGTGTTGGCGCCGATTTCAACATTGTCTTCAATTTCTACGCGGCCCATCTGCGGAATTTTCGCGTAGGTCCCGTCCGGCTGAGGGGCGAAGCCGAAGCCGTCGCCGCCGATAACCACTCCGGAGTGGATAATGCAATTATTGCCGACAATGCAGCCGCGATAAATCTTTGCGCCCGCATAGATAATCGTGCCCTCGCCAACAGTCACGCCGGGGCCTACGTAGGCCTGCGGATAGATTTTTGCGCCCTTGCCAATCTTTGCGCCCGCGCCTATATAGGCAAACGCGCCTACATAGGCGTCGGCGGGAATCTCAACGCCCGGGGCAACAAAACTCGGCTCCTCGATTCCCGTGGGTTGCGGATTGGTCAGTTGGTCGACCATCGTCATCAGTTGGGCGAGCGACGCATATGGGTCGGCCACGCGGATAAGAGTGGCCTTTACCGGCTCGGTCAGTTCAAAGTCGTTGGCTATCAGGATTGCGCCCGCATTGCTTTCGGGCAGGAAATGAGCGTATTTGGGATTGGAGAGAAACGTCAGAGCGCGGGGCCCGGCGGTCTCGATTTTGTCAAAAGCAGAAAGCATAACCTCGGGGTTGCCTTCAACGGTACCCCCAATCAGTTGAGCAATTTGCTGCGCTGAAAATTCCATTCTGTTAACAGTAGTGATAAATTTTGTTCTTTATAAAGTGCAGCAAATTTACGAAAAAATCCCGTAATCTTAAAATTTTTTAAAAATTAGTGCTAAAATTCCCTCCGCAGGGGTCAAAAACTTTGAGTTTGAAAAAATTGTTGTAACTTTGCAAGATAAAAATTCAAAGTATATGATTATCAATTCCGCAAAGTTCGAAATAAGCAATTCGCAGGTCGAGAAGTGTCCTGCTACCGAACGCCATGAATATGCCTTCATAGGGCGCAGCAACGTCGGTAAGTCCTCGCTAATCAACATGTTGACCGGCAAGCGCAAACTCGCTATGACGTCGTCAACTCCGGGCAAGACAACGCTGATTAACCATTTTCTGATCAACGATTCCTGGTATATCGTCGACCTTCCGGGCTACGGATATGCTCAACGCAGCAAGACCGAGCGCGAAAAACTGCAGAAAATTATCGACGGATATATTCTCGGTCGCCCGCAGATGACCTCGCTGTTCGTCCTGGTAGATTCGCGCCATGAACCGCAAAAAATTGATATGCAATTTATGGAGTGGCTCGGCGAAAACGGAGTCCCCTTTGCAATCGTCTTCACTAAGGTCGACAAACTCTCGAAGGGAGCCGCCGAGCGCAATATCGAGGCCTATAAGCAGCGGCTTCTCGAACAATGGGAGGAGTTGCCCCCTATCTTCGTAACCTCTTCTGAGTCAGGCCTCGGCCGTCAGGAACTCCTTGACTATATCGAAGAGTTGAACCAACTGCCCGTGCAGACAGAATTCGCCGACTGATGAGTAAAAATTTCCTTAACGAACTCTCCGAGCGCATCGGGCGCGACCGGAAGTCGACCCGCGCGCTGCTCGACGGCCTGCGGTCGGCCCTCATTCAGCGTTGCGGCGAATTGGAGGCCATCGCCGTGCCCGGCTTCGGCACCTTCACTCCCGCGAAACATCCCGAGAAGGTAACGCGCGACCTGGCGTCGGGCAATGACGTATTGCTCCCGCCCGAAATAACCCTTGAGTTTACCCCCGCAAGCAAGTTGCGCAAAATCGCTGAACGAAATGCTGACATTTAACCAACTGGCCCAAACGCTCGCCGAACTGAATTCATGTTCAGTTGCTGATGCAGAAAACTTTCTGCGCGAACTCTTTACGCTTGCCGCCGAGGAACTTGAATCGGAAGGCGGGGTAGAGGTGCCCGCGATTGGCTGCTTTGCGCTGATGGACGGCGAAGTAATCTATCAGCCTGACGCCGAACTTGCCGCGGCCCTCAATGCGCCCTTTGCCGACTTCGAGCCGGTAGAACTCCCGGCGGGCTTCTCGCTCGACGCCCCCGAGGAGCCGGCGGAGCCCTCAGAGCAATCAGAGGAATCAGAGTCCTTAGAGCAATCAGAGGAATCAGAGGAATCAGAGGAATCGGAACCCTCAGAAGTTTCAGAGGTTTCAGAGACTTCCGCTGCGCCTGTGCCGGCCGCGCCGCGCAAGGGGATTGGTTGCTGTTGGGCAATGCTGTTGGGCTTGATTGCCTTGATTGTCGGCTTTGTGGCGGGCTGGTTTGTACGCGAAAAATATAATCCGACCCCTGTTAACGAGCCCGTTGCGGTTGAGGAAACCGAAGTCATAGAGGTAGTGAAGATTGTTCCCGACACTGCCGAGGTCGCGGCCGACGAGCCGATGGAAGCCGTCCCCGACGAGCCGGCGCCTCAAACCCTCGACACGGTGCGCCCCGGCTATTTTCTGACGACCATGTCGCGTCGCCATTACGGTCAGAAAGACTACTGGGTCTACATCTATGAGGCGAACTCCGACAAACTCGGTAATCCCGATTATGTCGAAGTAGGGACGGTAGTGGTTATCCCCTCGGCCGATTCGCTCGGTCTTGTCCCCGATAATGCCGAAAAAATTGCCGAAGCAAAACGCAAAGCAACAGAAATTTATAACCGCTTTAACTGATTGCAAACTTTTATAGGTTTAATTAACATATCATTTTGTGCTCATTAAGTGTTAATTTGTTAATTTTGCACCGTTAAAAAACATATTATTCGGAAATAACACATAAAAACACCAAAAATATCTAATATGAGTGACTCTGTTAATATTCGCGAACTCAATGAGACAGTTGCCGCGAAGAGCGACTTTATCAACCTGATTACCAAAGGAATGGACCAGACTATCGTCGGCCAGAAACATTTGGTCGAATCGCTCCTGATTGCTCTGCTCAGCAATGGTCACGTACTTCTGGAGGGCGTGCCCGGTCTGGCTAAAACCCTTGCCATCAAGACTCTGGCCCAACTTATCGACGCCGACTACAGCCGAATTCAGTTTACCCCTGATCTCCTTCCGGCCGACGTGATCGGTACGATGGTCTACTCGGTCAAGAACGAGACCTTCCAGGTTAAGAAAGGCCCGATTTTCGCCAACTTCGTGCTTGCCGACGAAA
>CAYUGU010000087.1:0-8284 GCA_964444345.1 uncultured Bacteroides sp. | reverse complement strand
ACCGCTCACCTCGACACTGCCAGTGTCGCGCTCTAGCCAGATGAGCTAATACCCCGTTTGGCTTTTTGCGCTGCAAAGTTAGGGAGAATTTTTGAGTTGTGCAAATTTTTTTGAAACTTTTTTATTTTTTATGACATTTTGGCAGTCGGCGCGTAACTTTTCGGCTTGGCACTTTGTTTGCTATGTAGTGAAATAAACAAAAAAATATAATTGTTAATAACCAAATGGAACAAGATACTCAAAAGCGCTCCGGCAATATCGGAGTGACGACGGAGAATATCTTCCCCGTCATCAAAAAATTTCTTTACTCTGACCATGAGATTTTTCTTCGCGAATTGGTCAGCAACGCAATCGATGCTACTCAGAAACTGAAAACTCTGGCTTCGTTTGGCGAGTTCAAGGGTGAACTTGGCGACCTCAAGGTGAAGGTCACAATCGACAAAGAGGCCGGCACTCTTACTGTCAGCGACCACGGCATCGGCATGACGGCCGACGATGTGGAAAAATACATCAACCAAATCGCCTTCTCCGGCGCCGAGGAGTTTGTCAATAAGTTTAAGGACACGGCCAACGGCATTATCGGCCATTTTGGTCTCGGCTTCTACTCGGCCTTTATGGTTGCGAAGAAGGTTGAGATTCGCTCGCTGAGTTATCAGGATGGAGCGCAGGCCGTCAAGTGGGAATGTGACGGTTCGCCCGCCTACACTATGGAACCCACGGAGAAGGCCGAGCGAGGCACAGACATTATTCTCTATATCGACGACGAATCGAAGGAGTTCCTCGAACAGGGCCGCATCGACTCGCTGCTCCGCAAATATTGTCGCTTCCTGCCGGTTCCCGTGGAATCTGACGGCAAGGTCATAAACTCGACGGAGCCGACCTGGACCAAGAAGCCGGCTGACCTGACCGACGAAGACTATCTCAACTTCTATCACGAACTTTATCCCGGTCAGGACGATCCCCTCTTTTGGATTCACCTGAATGTCGACTACCCGTTCACTCTGACCGGTATCCTTTACTTCCCGAAAATCAAAAACAATTTCGAACTGACCAAGAACCGCATCCAACTCTATTGCAATCAGGTGTTTGTAACGGACTCGGTTGAGGGCGTGGTTCCGGAATTTATGATGTTGCTCCAGGGCGTGATTGACTCGCCCGACATCCCGCTTAACGTCAGCCGTTCTTACCTCCAGAGCGATTCGGCCGTGAAGAAGATTTCAGGCTATATCACCAAGAAGGTTGCGGGACGTCTGGAGGAAATATTCAAGAGCGACCGCAAGGAGTTTGAAGAAAAATGGGACGACATCAAGGTCTTCATCGAATACGGTATGTTGACCGACGAAAAATTCCGTGACGCCGCCAAGAAGTTCTGCCTGCTGAAGGATACGGAGGGCAAGTATTTCACTCTCGAAGAGTACAAAACCCTAATCGAACCAACGCAGACCGACGCCGACAAACAGATTGTCTATCTTTACACGACCGACCCCACTGCACAATATACCTACATCAATGCGGCCACGGAGAAGGGCTATGATGTCCTCGTTATGGACGGCCAGTTGGACACCCACTTCGTCGGACTGCTTGAAAATCAGATTGAAGGCTCACGCTTTGTGCGCGTCGACTCCGATATTATCGACAATCTGATCCGCAAGGGCGACAAGAAAGCCTCGACTCTCCGGCCGGCAGAAATCGAGATGCTTACCTCGGTCTTCAAGTCGCAGATTCCCGATGTCGAAAAGGCCGAATTTATGGTTCAGTTCGAGGAGATTGCCCAAAGCGAAAGCCCCGTGACAATTATTCAGAACGAATATATGCGCCGAATGAAAGAGATGGCCGCAATGCAACCCGGCATGAACTTCTACGGTATGCTTCCCGATAGTTACACTCTGGTCGTCAACACGAAGCACCCGCTGATTGAGCGCATCAAGGCCGACGCCGACAGCGCCATCGGCTCGAAGGTTAACGAGCAGTTCACCGCCCTCAGCGGCGCCGAGGCTGCCCTGAAAGCGGTCCACGAGGAAATCAAGGACAACAAACCGACCGACGAGCAGCAGGCCAAGACCAAGGAATATGAAGCCGAAATGGCTAAAGATCGCGAGGAAATCCGCAAGACTTCGAGCGATTACGCCGCCGGCCAACCCCTTGTTCGCCAACTGATTGACCTGGCCCTCCTCGGCTCCGGACTCCTCAAGGGCAAAGACCTCAGCGAATTTGTTAAACGCTCCGTATCCCTGCTCTAAAGTATGACCCTCAGAACTCTTATTTCAGGCCTTAGCCTGGCTTTAAGTGTGGCAGTTGCTTTTGGCAACTGCCCGCTGTCGTTTAAGGGCGACGAAGTGGCCTCCGTCGGCGTTTATGTGGCTCCGGTTGATGTCTCGAAGCCCGCAGTCTATAACTATCAGGCTGAGCGACTGCTCACTCCCGCCTCCGTAATGAAATCCGTGACGGTTGCCGCCGCCCTCAAGCGCTATGGCGGCTCCTTCCGCTGGGAGACTCGCATCCTCGCGGTCGGGCGCATTGAAAACGGCGTCCTCCACGGCAACATAATCGTTGAAGGCTCGGGCGACCCGACCTTAGGCTCATATTACTTCGCCAAGGAGCAGCCCGACTTCCTCAAACTCGCCGCCGAAGCCGCCGCCCGCCATTCAATTCGCAGCGTCGACGGCAAGGTACTCGCCGCCCAAGCATGGCCCGACAGCGGGCCCGTGCCCTCCTGGGAACTCGAAGACATCCCCGGAGTTGACGGCGCCGGATTCTATCGCCTCAACTGGAGCGACAACGTATTCTCCCTGATGGTCCCCTCCATGACTCCAACCCCGGCGATTCCCGGCCTGGAAGTGTCCTGGCAGAAATCGGCCAAGGGCCTTAACGCCTGGCGTAA
The DNA here is from genome assembly GCA_964444345.1 of uncultured Bacteroides sp. GTDB lineage: Bacteria > Bacteroidota > Bacteroidia > Bacteroidales > Muribaculaceae > UBA3263. Next base: position 5,403 of record CAYUGU010000087.1, on the reverse strand, counting down.
CCCCGGGAGCAACCACGTGACCGTCACCGGACAGTTGGGCAAAAAGCAGCAGCGCGCCTCGCTCAAACTCTCTATGCCCAACCCGGAGGCGGTCCTGACTTCCGCGCTCTCAACGGTGTTCAATACCCGCGGAGGCAACGTCTCAGCCTCGGGAGACACGATTGTTTTGCTCACTTATCGGTCGCCGGAACTGCGCGACGTATGCCGCTCGCTGATGGTCCGCTCCGATAACCAGATGGCCGAAGCCACCCAACGCGTCCTTGCCCCCGGCCAAAGCCGTGCCGCCGCCATAGGAGCCGAAAAATCAAACCTGAGCAACGTCTCCCTCCAGAATATCCGTATTGCCGACGGCTCCGGCCTCAGTCGCCATAACGCCGTCTCGCCGCGCCAACTCGGCGAGATTCTCCGTTCTATGGCCACCAACGGCGACTATGTCAGCACCTTTGCGCGCGTAGGACTCGAAGGCACCGTCCGCTCACTGATGAAAGATGTCCCCGGGCGCGAAAACTTCGTGCTCAAGTCCGGCTCCATGACCGGAGTTGTCTGCTACTGCGGCTACCGCCTCGACCCTCAGACCAAGGCCCCGACCCACGTAATCGCCATCATGGTCAACAACGCCCCCGACTCCTCCGAAGTCCGCAAAGCCATCTCCCGCCTCCTCGCCAACTGCTTTACCTCTTGATGGTATTTGAGTTCTGATTGTAGGCTTTAGCCACACATTTCCACTCTCCGTTGAGTTTGAGCAGGAGCAGAAAGTCGGTAAAATCTATGCGACCACCCCAGCCTTCTTCGAGAACGCGCACAACCGCTACGGTTTCCTCAACGGCAAGCACATCTATGCGGGCCTTGAAATTCTCACCGGCGCCGACGCTATCGACATTATGATAGAACTGCTCGATTGAGCCATGCTCTAAAACGCCATCCAGTAAACCGAAGAGCACGGCGTCCTCGGTAAACAGAGTGGCATACTCGCTGTTGCCTTCGGCAACACTCTTGACGAACTTCTCGGCGGCCTTGGCCACAGCCTCATATTCTTTAATTTGGTCTCTCATATAAGATTGTTTGATTTAGTTATTATTTACAGGTGCAAAGTTATAATCGAAGGCAGAAACTCACAAGTACCGAAAAATTTTTCATATACCGAAAAATTTTTCGGTATTCTGATTTTCAGTAATATTCCGTAACTTTGCGTCTAAGAACAAAAACAAAAAACTATGGCTTACGAAAAGAAAATCCCTGTTGACCTCGACTGTCCGCTCCGGCTCACAATGAGCCTCATAGAATCCAAATGGAAATCATGTATCCTCGACGAATTGCGTTCCGGCAGTCCGATGCGCCCCAGCGAAATACATAAATGCCTGCCGGAGGCGACGCCAAGAGTGCTTGATATCCAATTAAAAGAAATGGTCGACGACGGTCTGGTTGCAAAAACAATCTATCCCGAACTACCACCCCGCTCCGAATATCATATAACCGACCTCGGCCGGAGCCTACTCCCTATTATCGACCAAATGCTCCGCTGGGGCGAAGACCACTTCGAAATCTTCGAGAAAAAATACGGTCCCCGCAAGTAAATCCAACCCAATTCGCCGGTCATCTCACCATACTTCTTCCTGAAATTTTTTCAGTGAATGTTTGCAGGAGTGGCGAAAAATCGTTAACTTTGAAGCGGAAATCAAAACTTAACATTATGCACAAAGCAGAACAACCTGTTCAACACTGTGAAAACTACATTCGCCGTTCGGGATTCACACCCAATAAGAATAGCGACCGCATCAAACTTCTATTAGAAACTGCGATAGAGACCGGCCTTTTGGTCTTGCCAAGAGGTAATCAATTCCACATCTATTATGGTGGAGGAAAAATTCTGGAAGTTAATCCTCAGTCACTGAGTTTTGACGTAAAATACCTTAAACGCAAAAAGCGCCAAGATGTCACTATGCACTTTCTCATCAGCAAGGAGGGCAAGAAGGAAGGCAAACTAAACATTGAGGAAATCTTAAACAATCCTGCTGGTTACTTTGCAGAGGCAAAGAGTATTATGGACGGATGGTTCGAGGAGAATAGCAAACAAGAGCGTGCAGACCAAGAACAAATTGCGTTGCATAACAAAAAGGCAGAAGATGGGCATTTAGCCGTAGTCGACATTGAATTTGCTGTTTCATTCAACGCTAATTACTACAACCGGAAATACATTGACAATCAGCGTAAGGCCGACGGTAAAGCACCTTATCTCCGATATCCGAATCCGCGTTTTGACATCATTGCCATTGACCAGACAGGGCAGATTCACGTCTATGAACTGAAAACCGGGCTTGGTGCTCTCGGCAACGTCAAGAAACATCTTGACGATTTTAATGCTCTGATTGGCAGCGAGGAATCGGGAGACGATCCCAATAATAAAGAGAAACGCTACGAAAGTTTTCTGAAGGAGGTTAAAGATATTATCGAAATCGAGCGTGAACTTCTCGGCAGAGACTTGCCGAATGTCGACACTAAAAATAAACCGATATTCCACTTCGCTTTTGTCGAAAATCCAAAAGAAAACAGTGCCAATCAATTTGAAGAGTTCAAAAGTACAATTCTAAAAGAAATTGGCGATAAAGTAGATACTATCCAAATTAGTCGCGACAATTATAAACTCAATCTCAAATGAGAATAACCATCCATCGGGGCACCAACCAAATTGGCGGTTGTGTGACCGAGTATGAGCAGGACGGTTGGCATCTGTTTGTCGACTTCGGCGAACAGTTGCCGGGCGCACCCGCCGAGGGTCAACCTCTCAAAATTGAAGGGTTGACCTATGGCGACATCTCTCGAAGTGCCCTGCTCTTAACCCATCATCACGGCGACCATATCGGCAAAATCGGCGAACTGCCCGAAAAATTACCTATTCATATTGGCTACATGGCTCGTAAAATTCAGATTAAATCCTCTGACCACCGTAAAATCGTGGATAAGGCTCAGGCTTTAATCCTGAAATATATGCAACGTGCCAAAACATTCTATCCCCGTAAAGAGTTTAATTTCGGGCCATTCACAATTATGCCTATTTCGGTAGACCATTCCGCCTGGGATGCTTACGCCTTTCGGATTGAGGCAGATGGTTGCAGGGTATTCCATACCGGTGATTTCCGCACCCACGGTTTCCGAAGCAGAAAACTTCCTGAATTGCTACGTTGGTCCATAGGCCACGTTGATTACGTAGTTTGCGAAGGTACAAATGTTGAACGCCCTGATAAAGCAAACCAATCAGAGTTTGAATTGCAGCAACAGTTTGTAAACGCATTTACGGCAAACAAATATAACATCGTATATCTTTCGTCAACTAATATCGACCGCTTGTTTTCTATATACCATGCCGCCTTGAGAGCAGGCCGACCATTCTATCTTGACGGTTATCAAAAGAGTGTAATGGATATTGTGGCGGGCAAAGACAGCGTTTGGGGCAAATCAAGTCTCTATCAATACGATGAGAAATATAGGCCGAAAGGACTATATGAAGACAAGAAAACATTTAGAATCAATGAAAAATTTATAAATTTTGCCGCAGACAAAGGCTACGTTCTGGTGGCCAGGGCTAATTCGCGCTTTGACAATCTAATAGAGCGATTACCGGGCGAGCCAAAGAAAAAATATCTCTCAATGTGGGATGGATATGTTAACCCTGCTAATCCCGCTTACAATCCCCAACTCGCAAAATCATTGGGAAAAGGTTACGAAACCATGCATACGAGCGGCCATTGCGATATGGCAAGCCTACACACCGTGTTTGACCTGCTGAAACCGAAAGGAATCATCCCTCTGCACACCGATAACCCGCAAGCCTTCGCCAACCTATTTGCCGACCAATGGCCGGTCATCCTACTCCACGACGCCCAACCCTTCAATTGCTCATCTGTATGATGTGCTAAAATGCCATTTATGGCTATTGGTTGACTTCGAGGAAGGGGGCGGTGGGGGAGTTGGTTTGGGCGACTTTCTCGGGAGTGCCTTCGGCAACTATGGTGCCTCCGGCGTCGCCTCCTTCGGGACCCATGTCGATGAGCCAGTCGGCCTGGTTGATGACGTCGGTGTTATGCTCGATGACGAGGACGGTGTTGCCCTTGTCGACCAACTTGTTGAGGAGTTGCATGAGCGTGCGGATGTCTTCAAAGTGGAGTCCGGTAGTCGGCTCGTCAAGGATAAAGAGGGTCTTGCCGGTATCGCGCTTAGCGAGTTCGGTAGCCAACTTGACGCGTTGGTTTTCGCCGCCGCTGAGAGTACTTGAGGGTTGGCCAAGTTTAATATATCCGAGGCCCACCTCCTGCAGAACTTTCAGTTTGCGGAGAATCACGGGGGTATTTTCAAAAAACTCAACCGCCTGATTGATAGTCATATCCAAAACGTCGGCAATCGATTTGCCCTTGAAGCGCACCTCAAGTGTTTCGCGGTTATAGCGCTTGCCGAGACACTCCTCGCAGGGCACGAGCACATCGGGCAGGAAGTTCATTTCGATGGTCTTATAGCCGTTGCCTTTGCAGGTTTCGCAACGTCCGCCCTTGACGTTGAACGAGAAGCGCCCGGGCTTATAACCGCGGATTTTCGCCTCCGGAAGGTTGACGAAGAGCGAACGGATATCGGAGAAAACTCCGGTGTAGGTTGCGGGATTGCTTCGTGGAGTCCGGCCCAGAGGGGTCTGGTCTACGGTCACGACCTTATCGACATTGCTGATACCCTCCAGTTTCTTGTAAGGGAGCGGAGTTTGGAGCGAACGGTAGAGTTTTGAAGTCAATATGGGACGCAAAGTGCCGTTGATGAGCGAGGACTTGCCGGACCCGCTTACGCCGCTGACAACCGTCAACGTGCCCAACGGCAACCGCAGGGTCACATCCTTAAGATTATGGCCCGTAGCCCCCTTGAGAGTCAGAAACTTACCATTGCCGGGACGGCGTTCGGCAGGAATCTCTATTTTGCGCCGTCCGGTCAGGTAATCGGCAGTAAGCGTCTTGCTGCGGAGCATCGCCTTCGGGGTGCCTTGAAACACCACTTCCCCACCCTTTCGGCCCGCCAGCGGACCGATGTCGACAATATAGTCGGCCTCAAGCATAATGTCCTTATCATGCTCAACGACGATTATCGAGTTGTCGGCATCGCGCAGGCGCTTGAGCGAGTCAATCAATCGGCGGTTGTCGCGCTGATGAAGCCCGATGCTCGGCTCGTCGAGAATGTAGAGCACGTTGACCAGTTCGGAGCCGATTTGCGTTGCCAGGCGGATGCGCTGGCTTTCGCCGCCGGAGAGCGTTGCGGATGCACGGCCGAGCGACAGGTAGCCGAGACCAACGTTTTCGAGGAAGCTCAAACGCGCGCTGATTTCTTTTAGGATTTCGGCAGCGATGGTCTGCTTGGGCTTGTCGAGCAACG
>CAYUGU010000086.1:0-8343 GCA_964444345.1 uncultured Bacteroides sp. | reverse complement strand
AGAACTTCCAAGTTCTCGACGAATCGTGAGATTCGTTTCCGGGGCAAAAAACTCGGTCCTGCGGACCGACGGGAGACTGGAGTCTCCCGTTCCTTAGGTTTCGGGGCGAAAATTATTCGGTCCTTGGAAAAGGCGCGGGGCGGCGCTCCATCGGCGGAGTGCCGCCCCGCTATCAGAGATAGAAGGGTAAAATTTAGTCTTACAGATTATTTGGCGATGCGCTTCACGGTCTTGTTGCCCTGGCGTTCGAGATAGATACCGTTGGCGGGAACAGCGTTAAGTTTGCGACCTTGGAGGTCGAAGAGTTCGACCTTACCGTTAGCGGCAGCCGGCACGGTAGAAATACCGGCAACTTCGCCCTGGTTAACCACGATTACAAAGTCCATAGCATAACCTTCGAAGTAAACAACGCCCTGACGTCCTGCAGTTCCTTCGGGAAGGGCTTCGGCAGAAATATTAACCCTTACATACTGACCCTTTTCATCGGTAATCACGTCAGTAGTATAGGTAATCCATTCAGAGGACTTAGAAGTCATCTGACCGTCCTGTTCAAGAGCAACAATGTTATAAGTGGGAACCACGTCAACAGAAGCCTCGCCTCCGGTAGTGGGCACGGTTACCGTAAAGTCGCCGGTAGCGTATTCATCGGAGCCTTCAGTTACGTTAATAACCATGGGGAAATAAACATTGTAGAACAGAGCGAAGTCTGAGGGATAGTAGAGAGCGGTCTGCTCATCGTTTGCGTAGTAAATAGAGGGGCAAGGAGCAATCTCAAGGCTCTTATAGGATTCTTCACCGGCAGGCTTAACCTCAACATCAAAGAGGGTATAAGCATGAGTCGGAGTCATAGTTTCAATAAAGCCCCAAAGGTCGCTGTCAGCAGCCTTTTCAATAGGAATTTCGTAACCATCCTGAGTACCAAGCATAAACATGGTGATAGCGGGATTGTCGACACCTTCAACGGTCAGGAACGCTCTCTCACCGGTGCCGATGCAAACGGGTTGATCGGTCTCATAGCCATCCTCATCAAGTGCATAAAGGGTTATAACATCGAAAGCGGCAGTCTCCGAAGCGGGATAATTGCCCTTTGATACGCTAAATTCGCCACGACCAACCGGTTTAGTCATGTCGACCTCGCCGCCTTCGCCCAAAAGGTAAACATTAAATGTCAGGATAACGTCTTCGGTGCAAACCAGTTGGAAGTCACCGAAAACAGATTCGAGCATGTAGGGACTCGGCTTAGCAGGAATATAAGAAGCATAGCCGATCTGCTTATAAGAGGGGAACGTAACCTTGTCACTGCCTTTGAAGTAGTTCTTCCAACCGATATATACGCCATTGCTGTCGTAGTTCTTGCTATCGGCAAGCGACTGGCTGAAGAAAGGAACACCACTAAAATCAGTAAACTCGTGAGCAAAAGAACTTACACCGGGCACCCTATCGTAATCAACCTCACCGGTTTCGGTGTCCATACCAAAGCCCCAAGCATCAGGCGACTGGCCGCAGTAAATATCTTCTACCGTGGGGGTACATACGGAAGACTGAGAGCCTGCAAATGCCGTCAGGGTCGGAGCCTTATAGACTGCTCCGGGAAGGAGTTCCATAACGAGGTCCTCGCTCTTAGAGGTATAGTCTTCATAGACATAACCATTTTGATCAGCACCAACTACTTCGCCCCAGGCCCACTCGTAAGAGTCAGCACCGGTGGAAGCATTATTCCAGATAATACCGTTCTTATATCCGGTCTGACCGCAACAGCCAAAATACCATAAAGTAGGGGTAAGGCTGGTCCAGAATGAACCCTCGGAGGCCGAGAACAGTGCATTCAGAGGGGCGCTTTCGGACTCAGTTTCGTCGGCGCGAGATACCAAAGCCTTAGAGCCAAAGAGAGATTTGTCGGTTTTCATAACGCGCGAGGCAATAGGAGCCTGAGCCTGCATCATTGCAGACGAGCGAACCAACTTTTTCTCCGAAATGACGGGATTGACCTTCAACGGTGCAACTGCAGAAGCAGCCGAAACGGCAAAAACTGCAAGCGCAAGTGAGTAAACAATCTTTTTCATTTTTAAGTGATTGGAAATTTATTGATTAGTGAAACGATTATTATTGTACGTTGACAGTGAAGTAGACGTCGGGGTCAGAGGCCGAAGTGAACTTGATAGCGGTGGGGTTCATGGCGTCGCCGTTTTCGATGTTGAAGTGACCGGAAATCATATTGACGAATGCGGTATATTCGGGCACGGCAGCGTCGAAGTCGGAAGAAGCCTTATTGGAGTTGGTGACGGTGAACGTTACCTCGTGGCCGTCTTCGCTGACAGTCATATCGTAGAATACGCGGCAAAGACGAGTGCCAACCTTAATAGTGGCTGACATTGCCGGCTTATTGTTGTTGGAGTTGTAGCCGTAGGAAACGTCGCGAAGGTCGAAGTTCTTGCCGGTGTTGGCCATCAGGGCGGCTGAGGCGGCATCGTGGACAGCGGCGAGTTTTGCGCTCATCGACTCCTTGTCGAGGAGCCAGGAGAGGCGAGCGTTCTGGAGGTTAAATCCGGGCGCGGGCGCAACGACTTTGCAGCCGTCGGGGGAGGCGAGGGAGCCGTCGTCTTGCCAGTTAAGTTCGGCGATTTCGAAGGTGGAGTCGTCGGCACGCTTAACTTCGAGGGGCTTGCGGAAGCGGAAACCTTTGGAGGTCAGGACGGCGTGGGCGCTGACGGTCTGAGTCACGGGGTCGGCTTCGACGCCGTTGAAGTCGCGGGGGCAGACGGAGGGGATGCCGCTGCTCAGGCCGGTAACTACATATTGCGCGCCGGAGGGTTCAACCAGGGTAAATTCGGGGAACTTGCTGTTGAAGACTGAGCGGCGGGCCTTGACGTCGGCGAGATACTGCTCGGGGTCGGTCGCGGCGGGGAGTTTGCGGAGCCAGGCTTCCATTCCGTGCTTCTTGCCGATGAGTTTGACGTTGCCTTCGGAGTCATGGCTCATCAGGAGGAACTCGTAGTCGCCTTCGTGGCCATAGCCGAGTTCGTTGATGTCTTCGCCAAACTCGTTTTTGGGGGCGCCGGCGCCTTCGATGTTCTCGGGGGTCGAGAAGACGTGGAAGAGGGTGTTGTAGGTGTTGAAGGTCAGGACGGTTCCGTTATCGGAGATTACGTCCCAGAGGGAAGTTTCCTGTTTGAACTTGTTGCCGATCCACTGATGGTCGGCGCTGACTTCGACGGCGCCGTTGGTTCCGAACTGCATGAGCAGGAGGTAGCCGGGTTCGTCAGTGTTGGTGAAGTATTCCAAAGCCCAGAGGCCTCCGTCGGCGGTCAGAATGTCTTTATATTCGATGCGGCTGGCTTCGAGGCGTTCGGCGGCGCTTTGGTCAAAGATGCCGCTGTCGTCGTTGTTACACCCGGAGAAACCGAGGGCAGCAAGAGCCAGGAGTGAAATATATAGTTTTTTCATTGTCGGATAGTGTGCTTAAGAGGAAAGTTTACTGAATGTTGTCGATTTGGGCGCGGAGGGCTTCAATATCGAAGTCGCTCTGGCGACGCTGAACGATTGAGCGGAGTTGGTCAAAGTCGAGTTCCCAGGTGTCTTTGAACCAGTTGCGGGCAATGTTCTGCTTCTGGAGAATCATCTCGCGGCCGTCGATGGTGTCCTTATCTTCGACGGCAAAGACGCCGCCGGTCTTTTCGGAGTTCATCTTGGCGATATAGGCTTCAACATCGGCCACGGTGTAGAAGCGTTCGCCCTTTTCGCCAATGAGACATACGCGATAGGTATCGTCATGCTCATTGGATGAGAGGAAATATTTGCGATCGTCGGGCTTGGAGGCGTCGGGAACGTAGTAGTAGCAGAAATATTCGGCGTCGTCCACGTTCATCTTGTCGTCGTCCTTGCCGGTCGACCAGCCCTTGGAGGCCATCCAGAGGATGAGTTCCATCTGGTCGTCGGTGCGGGTCAGATAGTTGGCGATGGTTTCGGCAAAGTCCTCGCGGTTTTCGGAGGAGGCATAGGGGGTAATGAAGCCTTGGGAGGCAACGTAGCCTATGGCCTTGCTCTGCCATGAGCCCTGATCGTAGCGGCCGGTCGAGAGGAGGTTGAACTCCGTGGGGTACGAGCGGGTCTGGTGGAGGATATGGCCGAACTCATGGTGCATCGTGCGGAAGTAGTATTCGTTGAGTTGGTTGATATTGTTCAACTGCATCTCATTGACCTTATAGAGGGTCACTTTCAGGCCGCCTTCGGCAAGACCGAGAATTTCGGTGCCGGTATTGGGGTTGTAGGCGGGAGAGCCGATAAGGTGGAGAATACGGGGGCCGTAGGTCTTGAGGAAGTCGGCGCCATGGTCGGCGTGGGTCTTCTCGTAGAGTTCGCGATAAGATTCGAACCAGAGGTAGTAGGTCAGCAGACAGAGGTCGCGGGCGTTGCCGTAGGTGGCGGGCACGAGGTTATAGTTCATGTCGGCCTCGACGTCTTCCATCTTGTATTTGAACTCGAGGTTATAGACATCGCGGAAGTTTTGGTTCACCCAGGTATCGAACTGATAGGAATAAGAGTTGGGATCAACCTCGTCGCTGACATCGGGGAAGATGGTGGGGCCGAGTTTCTCGTCGGAGCAAGCGACGAGACTCAGGGCCATCACAGCGGGAAGGAATATATTGCGAAATTTCATTTTTAACCTTTCAATCTAAGAGTTTTACTTAACGCGAACGTAGGCGCTTGAGGGAATAAGTTGGTTAGCCTCACGCCCGAGCGAGGGGTTGGCCTGCATACCGGCGGCCACCACTTCGGCGGGAATCTGAACGGCCTTACGGGGGTCGTTGATCGAGAGGAAGTCAGAGCCGTCCTTGCCGATCTTGCGGCCGAACTCAAGGCCGAAGCGCTTGATGTCGAACCAACGCATACCGTTATGGAGGGTTTCGATTCGGCGCACATGCTGGATGCACTGGAGCATCGGCATGATGTCGGAGAGGGAAGCCGTGGCGTCGCTTTCGGGGCAAATCTGATCGATATTGATTGTCTTGCAGATGCCGTGGCCGGGGTCGCCGCCATAGAACTCCTCGATGTTTTCAATCGTGTAGTCCTTGAACTCATCTTCATAGCCTACGGCCGAGGGGCTCTTGCGGCGGGCCTTTTCCCAGGTGTCGAGGTCCTTGAGGGCGCCCTGCTTGTCGCCGAGGAAGAGTTTGGCTTCGGCGCGGGTCAGAAGGGTCTCTTCGCCGTAGAACTCGCGGCGGGTCACATGGGCATAGCCGATGACGGCAACCTTATCGGTATATTCAAACTGCTCCTGGACGTTGGCGCAGAGCACATTGCCATAGTCCGACTTGCCGTTGCGGGCACAAGAGCCGTTGAAGGCGGGGTGCATCGTGAAGGAGCCGCCCTTGCCGTTGGTGTTCTTCCACTTGAAGTTTTCCCAGGCGGGCGAGGCGCCGTAGATGGTCGAATAGAGGGCATCGCGGATAACTCCGTAGCGACATCCGGAAGCCAGATGGCGGAAGGCAATCGAATAGGTCGGATAGAGCATGAAGTTCGAAGCCTTGTCGACGCCGTTCTGATAGAGGCCCATATCGGAGACATAATACATATTGCCCAGATTGTTCCAGAGGTCGGACAGGAAGGGAGCCGGGTCAACTTCGGCGCCGCCGAAGGCGAGGTTGGCATGTTCCAGGGCCTTCTGATAGCGACGGGTGAAGAGATAGAAGCGGGCGGCGAAGGCGTTGGCGGCAGCAGAGTTGAAGTGATACTTGGGCACTTCGTAAATTCCGTTGTCAATGCCGGCGAGACCTTCGGTCAGATCCTTTTCAATGAGGCGATAGGTCTCGGCGAGAGTTCCGCGCTCATAGTGGGGCTTCACCTTGGTTTCGGGCTTGGTGATATAGGGGATGCCGAGATAGTTCTCGTTCATCGAGCCGCGATAAGGTTCGCAGAAGACCTGGGCCAGGATGAAGTGGTTATAGGCGCGGAGCACGAGGGCTTCGGCGCGAATGGCCTTCTGAGTGGAGTCGAGGCCGCCGTTTTTCGCTTCCCATTCGTCGAGTTTCTCAAGGACGGCGTTGGCCGCAGCGGTTGAGTTATAGAATGACTCCCAGATTCCGGAGGGGGTATCGGAGTCGGTTTCGGAGACGCACTGCTCCCAGCGGAACATTTCGTCGTCGCCGCGGTCATAGGGGGCGAGGTTATAGCGGAGGTTATCGTCGTCGGGGGCGTTATTGTCCTCCATGTTGTCGCTCATGAGTTCCAGAGGCCAGGCATAGTTACCGGTGGGATAGGCCGAGTTCATCAACATACGGAGTTGGTCGGTGTTGACGAGTTCGACGCGGGTATCCGTAGGCGTATCCAGGAAGTCAGAGCAGGCGGTCGAGAGGCCGAGGGCGGCTCCGAGCGCGAAGATATATGTCAGTTTTCTGAGTTTCATTGGTCGATATGCTTAGAGTCCGAAACGGAGAGTGAAAGTGAACTGCTTGGGGTTAGGGGTTGCGACGCCGCCGGCGTTGATGAACTCGGGGTCCTGACCGTTGAGTTTCTTGTCGGAATAGAGGAGCCAGAGGTCGGTGGCGGCAAGTTTAACGGAAGCGGTATTGATACGCAGGGCGCGGGTCACGCTTGAGGGGAGATCGTAGGTAAGCGAGATTTCCTTCAGGCGGATGAAGTCACCCTTTGCGACGCGCTCGGTCGAATAGTTGTAGGCGTTATAGCCGAAGCCGATCTGCGAGTTGTTGTAGACCTGACGGCGCGAAGCGATGGTCGGAATCGAAGTGTGGGCTTCGTCGCCGGCTGCTACCCAGCGGTCCATAAATTCGCGGGGCATAGCGCTGAGGTCCGAATAACTTGCGGAGAAGACAGGGTCGAGACGCAACTTATTACCGAAGGCGTAGGTGAAGAAGATGTTGAGGTTGAAGCCCTTCCAGCGGAGGTTGTTGCCGAAGCCGCCGGTGAAGGGAGGATCAACAGTGCCTTCATACTTGAGGAAGTCAAGTTTCTCCCACTCCTGGAAGTTGATGTCGTGGGTGGTCACCTCGCCGTTTTCGTTGACTACCTGGGGCAGACCGTCTTCGGTCAGGCCGGCAAAGGGAATCGAGAAGAGCGAGTTGACGGGATAGCCCTCGCGGTAAGAACCGGAACCCTGCTTAACGAGGCTGAGCACGTTTGAGCGCGACTTCAGGTCGGTAATCTTGTTCTTATTGTAAGAGAAGGTGAAGTCAGTGGTCCAGGTGAAGTCCTTCTTGACGATGTTGACGGTCGAGAGGGTGAGTTCCACGCCGTGGCTGCGCATGGAGGCTACGTTGGCCCACTTGCCGATTTCGCCGCCGACGCCCTCGGTGTAGATATAACCGATAAGGTCGAAGTTGTTGCGCTTATACCAGTCGAACACGAGGTTGATGCGGTTATTGAGGAAACCGAGGTCAACACCTACGTCGAACTCATGTTTCTTTTCGTAGGTCAGTTCGGAGTTGGCGAGTTGGCTCAGGCGGAGGGCCTGCTCGTAGGCCTCGGTGTCCTGACGCCAGGGGCGCGAGGGATAGTAAACGGCCAGGGCGTTCGAAACGAAGGCGGGGCCTGCATCGGCGGTCAGCGAGTAGCCTACGCGAAGTTTGGCGGTTGCGAGCACGGGGTTGGCAAACCACTCTTCGGCGTCGGCATTCCAGGCACCTGAAACGTTCCAGGTGGGGAGCCAGCGGCTCTGGCGCGAACGGCCGAGTTTGTTTGAACCTTCGTAGCGGAGCGTACCGTTGACGATATAGCGGTTATCGTACATATAAGAGGCGTTCAGGAAGTAAGCCATGCTGCGATAGGCCGTGCGGTCGTCGGAGTAGTAAGCGGCGTTCTCCTCCTGCATCTGCTTGAACAGATGCCAGTCGAAGAAGGGAAGGTTACCGTTGTCGTAGCAGATGCCCCACCCTTGGAAAGCCTCGGTGTGGCGGTCGATCTTCGAAGCCTCGAAGCCGGCAAGGGCGGTCACCAGATGCTTGTTGGCGAACTCCTTGTTATAGTTGGCCGTGGCGCGGAAGTCCATCTGCTTGATGGTAAAGAGGTTGTGGTAGAGAATACCACCCTTGGGGAGCACTGAGACGGGGAGCGAGTTGGGATCGTCGGGGTCAGTGTAGAGATAGGGGTTGAGGTCGCGGATAGTCGAGTTCTCGGGGGTGATACCGGCGCGATAGGCAAGGGCCTGGTTCGAGTTGTCGGTAACGTAGTGTTCCTGCTGGGTAGAACTGTAGCGGAACGCACCGAGGGCGCGGATGCTCAACGCGGGGATAGGACGATATTCGAGTTCGCCCTGGAACTTGACGTCGACCATCTCGTTGGTGATATAGTTATTGTCGAGTTCGTCGAAAATGTTGAAGTCGGCGTAGT
>CAYUGU010000085.1:6070-8708 GCA_964444345.1 uncultured Bacteroides sp. | reverse complement strand
GCCTCGTTCGGCATCAAAATTCTCCGCGCCGGCATCTGGAAACCGCGTACCAAACCGGGCGGCTTCGAAGGCGTCGGCGCCCCGGGTCTCGCCTGGCTCAATAAGGCCAAGGACCTCTACGGGATGCAGACTGCCATAGAAGTCGCTACCCGCCAACACGTTATCGACGCCATTTCGGCCGGAATAGATATCCTCTGGATTGGCGCACGCACGAGCGCTAATCCCTTTGCGATGCAGGAGATTGCCGACACTCTCGCCGAACTCGACGCCACGGACATCCCCGTGCTCGTCAAGAACCCCGTTAACCCCGACCTCGAACTTTGGGTCGGCGCCCTCGAACGCCTCTATAATGCGGGCCTTCGTCGCCTCGGGGCCATTCATCGCGGATTCTCGGCCTACGGCAAGCACCTCTATCGCAATATGCCTCAATGGCACATCCCGATTGAACTCCGCCGCCGCTTCCCCCAGTTGCCGATTATCTGCGACCCGAGCCATATCGGCGGCAAGCGCGAACTCGTTTCGCCCCTCTCCCAGCAAGCCCTCGACATGGGCTTCGACGGCCTGATTATCGAAAGCCACTGCGAGCCTGACTGCGCCCTCTCCGACAAGGCCCAGCAGGTAACGCCCGAAGTGCTTAACTATATCCTCTCGCAACTGGTTCTGCGCCGCCCGCAAGGAACTACCGAAGGCCTCGACCAACTGCGCCGGCAGATTGACGAACTCGACTCGGAACTCGTTGAACTCCTCGCAAAGCGTATGCGCGTTTGTCGCGAAATCGGCCAGTTCAAGAAAGAGCACCGTATGCCCGTCCTGCAGATGAACCGCCACGACGAAATTATGCAGACACGCGTCAATGCCGCAAAGGAGATGGAGATGGACGGCGACTTCATGAAGACCGTCCTCCAGGCAATCCACGAAGAATCCGTACGCCAACAAATTGAAGTTCTCAACGCGCGATGAAAATACTTATTCTCGGAGCCGGCAAAATGGGGTCGTTCTTCTGCGACCTCCTCTCGTTTGACCATGACGTAGCCATTCTCGACACCAACCCGGAGCGGATGCGCTTCACCTTCAATTGCCGCCGCTTCGCCTCTATGGAGGAGGTCAAGGAGTTTGAGCCCGACCTGGTGCTCAACTGCGCCACGGTGCGCTACACTATCGAGGCCTTCCGCCAGGTCCTCCCCTATCTGCCCGACCGCTGTCTGCTGAGCGATATCGCCTCCGTTAAGACCGGACTGCCGGAGTTTTATGCCACTTGCGGCCACCCCTTTGTCAGCACCCACCCTATGTTCGGCCCCACGTTTGCCTCGCTGAGCAACCTGAGCCACGAAAACGCCATTATTATTAAGGAGGGCGACGGCCTCGGGCGCGCCTTCTTCAAACAACTCTACTCTGACCTGCATCTCCACGTCGAGGAGTTCACCTTTGCCGAACATGACGAGACCGTGGCCTACTCGCTCTCGATTCCCTTCGCCTCAACCCTGGTTTTCGCGGGGGTTATGAAGCATCAGTCGGCCCCGGGCACAACCTTCAAGCGTCATCTCGACATTGCCCGCGGACTGATGAGCGAAGACGATTATCTGCTGACGGAAATCCTCTTCAACCCGCATACTACCGAACAATTAGGCAAAATTCGCGCCCAACTCGCCGAACTCGAAGGCCTGATTGAAAAGAAGGACTCCGAGGGAATGAAAAAATATCTTAACCGCGTGAGAGCCAACCTGAAATGAAGCCTGCAGGACTTAATAGTTGGATTGAAGCCATGCGCTTGCGCACACTCCCCGTCTCGCTCGGCGGAGTGATTGCCGCCCTCGACCTGACCGCAGCCGACGGAGTGAAAATCAATTGGTTATGGGCCTCGGTTTGTATCCTCTTCGCCGTGTTGGCCCAGATTGCCTCTAACTTTGCCAACGAATATTTCGACTGCCGCGACGGAATAGACTCGCCCGACCGTCAAGGGCCTGCACGCGGCGTTATCGGCCCGAAAGCCATGGGGCGCGCAACGATTCTGACCCTCGCGCTCGCCTGCGCCGTCGGATTACTGACACTTCTGCGCGGCGGCTGGTGGCTCCTCCCCGTCGGAATCGTGATTGCCTTAGGCGCACTGGCCTACTCGGCGGGACCCTACCCGCTTTCGCGCCACTGCCTGGGCGAGGTTGCCGTAGTCTTCTTCTTCGGCCTTGTTCCCGTCTGTTTCACCTATTATTTGCAGACGCTCACCTTCCCCCTTTGGGTTGCAGTCAACGCTCTCGGCATCGGCCTGATGGGCGCAATGGTCATTCTCGTCAACAACTATCGCGATATAGCGTCTGACTCGAAGACGGGTAAGCACACGCTCTCGACGCGCCTCGGCCCGCAAGGCTCGGCCCTCCTCTATTGCGCCTTAGGGCAGTTTGCCGCCGTCTGCCTCTGGATTGGCGCAGGGTTCGACGTCTGGGGCTTCCTCCCCATTCTCCCGGCTGCCCTCGGCTTCGCCGGCAGTTACCTCCTCTATCGCGGGCTGCCCCCCGCCAACGCCACCAAACTCCTCGCCCTGACGGCCCTCACCCTCCTCCTCCTCTCCCTCGCCCTCCTACTAATCCAATCCCTAAAATAACTAAACCATCAACACTAAACCATCAACCATCAACACTAAACC
>CAYUGU010000085.1:0-5970 GCA_964444345.1 uncultured Bacteroides sp. | reverse complement strand
ATAAACACTAAACCATAAACACTAAACACTAAACCATAAACACTAAACCATAAACACTAAACACTAAACCATAAACACTAAACCATAAACCATAAACCATCAACCAATGAAAAAACTGCTTTTCGGCGCCCTGCTCGGAGCCTTCATGCTCAACTTCAACTCCTGCGCCTGCGATACCAAAAACGCCCGAGAAGCGGCCGACGCCCGGGCCGCCCAGGTCCCCGATTCCTCAATAGTCTATATGACCAAAGAAATCTCGCCTGAAGCCCTCGTAAAAATCTATAACGCACTCGGACGTCAGGCCGAAGGCAAGGTCGCAATCAAAATCTCCACCGGCGAACCGGGAGGCCACAATTTCCTTCAGCCCGAACTCATCAAGGACCTCGTGGACCTCACAAAGGGCACTATCGTCGAATGTAACACTGCCTACAAAGGCCGTCGCTTCGACGCTGCCGAACACCTGAAAGCCGCCGAAGAACATGGCTTCACCGCCATTGCTCCCGTCGACATCATGGACGCCGAGGGAGAAGTGAAACTCCCCGTCGACAGCGGCAAACACCTCAAATATGACATTGTCGGCTCCCACTATCCCGACTATGACTTCACCGTGATTCTCAGCCACTTCAAGGGCCACGCCATGGGCGGATTCGGCGGCGCCGTGAAAAATATGTCAATCGGCATCGCATCCTCTAACGGCAAAACCTACATCCATACGGCCGGCGTCACCGAAAACACCGACTCCGTCTGGAACCTCACGGCCGAGCAAGACGACTTCCTCGAATCGATGGCCGAAGCCGCCAAGGCCATTGCCGACCACGCCGGAGAGAAGATTATCTACATCTCCGTGGCCAACAATCTCTCGGTTGACTGCGACTGCGACAACTCGCCCGAAGACCCGAAAATGGGCAATATCGGAATCCTCGCCTCGCTCGACCCCATTGCGCTCGACAAGGCGTGCACCGACCTGGTTCGCCAAAGCGAAGACCCGGGCAAGGTTCACCTGATTGAGCGCATCGACTCGCGCCACGGAATGCACACGCTCGACTATGGCGAACAGATTGGCCTCGGCTCTCAAACCTATAAACTCGTTAGCATTGACTAAGTTTTTATTACTTTTTCTCCTGCCGGCTGCGAGCGCCCTGAGCGCATACGGTCGGCAGGATTCCATTTCCGCCACTCCCCGGATGCTCCACGAAGTCGTGGCCACGGGGACTACTACCCCGACGGGCCGCAACCTCCTGCCCTATACGGTCAGCACCTTGAGCGCCAACCAACTGGAGGCCACGGGGTCAACCCAACTGCTCAGCGCCCTCTCCGGCCTGGTCCCGAGCCTGTTTGTCACCGAGCGCAACATCTACGGCTTCGGAGTCGCTACGGGCGGCTCAGGCCATATCAAGATGCGCGGCGTTGGCGGCGACCGCGCCTCTGCCCTGCTTATGATGGTCGACGGACAGCCGCAATTTGCCGGCATTTATTCCCATCAGGTTGCCGATTTCTACTCAACGGAGGCCGTTGAGCGCGTAGAGGTTTTGCGCGGCCCGGCCTCGGTTATCTACGGTTCGAACGCAATGGCCGGCGTAATTAACGTCATCACTAAAAACCCCGGGCACAAGAAGGTAAACACCTCCCTGACGGCGCGCTACGGCTCATTCAACACCCTGCAAACCTCCGCCTCCAACGCGCTCAACCTCGGGCGCTTCCGCTCGTTCGTCGCCCTGACCTACGACCGCACCGACGGCGTCAAGAAAAACTTCGACTTCAACCGCGCCGGAGGGTACGCCAAAGTCGCCTTCGACCTTTCGACCGCCTGGACCCTCACTGCCGACTATACCCTGATGCACTTCAAGGCCTCCGACCCCGTCTATCCGAAGTTAAGCAACCCCGAATCTACCGACATTTACCGCCAGGACGTAACCCGCGGCGAGGCCTCGATTACTGCGTCAAACACCTATGGAAAGGTCAACGGCCAGACGCGCATTTACTATAGTTACGGCAATCACTTTATCAGCGACCCGCGGAGATTCCACAGCCTCGACGACCGCCTCGGAGTGATTCTCTACCAGAATTTCGCCCCCTGGCGCGGCGCAATGATGACCGCCGGATTCGACTTCGACCGATATACGGGGCGCATCCCCCTTTCGGGTGGCAAGGAGCATCAGGAAGGCTCGCTGACAACCATGGGACTCCGCGAGATTCTCGAATACTCCCCCTATCTGACCCTCAGCCAACAAATTTGGGCCGACCGCCTGACCCTCAACGCCGGGCTGAGAATGGCCAATAGTTCCCGCTTCAAGACCAACTGGGTGCCTCAGGTCGGCCTCTCGCTCCGCCCCGGGTGCGACTGGGTCCTCAAGGCGTCGGTGGCCAAGGGCTATCGCAATCCTTCGTTTCGCGAAATGTATCTCTATAAGTTTGCCAACCCCGCTCTGGAGCCGGAACGCCTGTGGAACTTCGAGGTTTCGGCCGCAAAGAGTTTCGGCCGATGGTTTGCGGCGGACCTGACGCTCTATCTCCTCCGCGCCTCGAATATGATTCAGCAGGGGCCCGTAATCAACGAAAACACCGGCCGGCTGACCAATAAGGGCATCGAACTGACGGCCACCTCCCACCCCACGAATTGGCTCCAACTCGGCGCAACCTACAGTTTCCTCCACTCGACGCTCAAAAACCTGACCGGCGCGCCCCGCCATCAGTACTCCCTCGCCGCCACGTTCACGCCGCTCAAACAGTTGACCGCCAACCTCAACCTCAAGGGCGTCAGCGGCCTATACGTTTCGCCCGACCTGACCGACGAAGCCTTCGCGACCCTCGACCTGCGCCTCGCCTGGCATGTCTGCACCCCCTTGACTCTGACCCTCGACCTCGACAACCTGACCGATACACACTATCAGATTGTCAACGGATACCCGATGGCCGGCTTCACCGCCCTCGGAGGCCTGAAACTCCAATTCTAAAAAATAAGAAGCGTCCCCTTGCTGCCAATCGCAAGGGGACGCTTTTGTCTTAATCAGAATAACTTAGGCGAGGAAGCCGAGGAGCACACCGGCTGCAACAGCCGAGCCGATTACGCCCGCAACGTTCGGGCCCATGGCGTGCATGAGCAGATAGTTGGAGGGGTCATATTCGAGGCCGAGGTTGTTGGAGATGCGGGCCGACATAGGCACGGCGCTCACTCCGGCATTGCCAATCAGCGGATTCAGTTTCTTCTCCTTCGGGAGGAAGAGGTTGAAAATCTTCACGAAAATCACACCCGAGGCGCTCGCGATAATGAAGGCCATAAAGCCGAGGGCGAAGATTTTAATCGTTTCGGCGGTCAGGAACTGCGAAGCCTGGGTCGACGCGCCTACGGTCATGCCGAGCAGAATCGTCACGATATCGGTCAGGGCGTTTGAGGCCGTCTTGGCCAGGCGTGAGGTCACGCCACATTCGCGCAGCAGGTTGCCATAGAAGAGCATACCGAGCAGCGGAAGCGCCGTCGGAACGACGAAGCAGGTCAGCAGCAGGCCGACAATCGGGAAGATAATCTTCTCGCGCTGGCTGACGGGGCGCGCCGGCTTCATGCGGATCACGCGCTCCTTCTTCGTAGTCAGAAGGCGCATAATCGGGGGCTGAATAACCGGAACCAACGCCATATAAGAATAGGCGCTGACGGCGATTGCGCCCATCAGGTTCGGGGCGAGTTTCGAACTGAGGAAGATTGCCGTCGGGCCGTCGGCTCCGCCGATAATGGCGATAGCGCCGGCCTGGTCCGGCTCAAATCCGAGCAGCAGCGCAACCATGTAGGCACCGAAAATGCCAAACTGGGCTGCCGCGCCGACGAGCATCAGTTTCGGGTTGGCAATCAAGGCAGTAAAGTCAGTCATCGCGCCGATGCCGAGGAAAATCAGCGGCGGATACCAGCCGGCCGACACGCCGCTGTAGAGGATATTCAGCACCGAGCCCTCCTCGTAAATGCCGATTTCGAGGCCGGCGTGAGTATCAAACGGAATGTTGCCGATAAGCATACCGAAACCGATAGGCACAAGCAGCATCGGCTCGAAATTCTTAGTGATGGCGAGCCAGATGAAGAAGAGACCGACACCGAGCATTATGAAGTTGCCCCACGTAGCGTTATAAAGGCCCGTCAGGTGCCAGAACTGCGCCAAGTTGTCGGTGATAAACTGGGAAAATTCCATGGTTCCTTAGCCGAGAGTGACGAGGGTGGCACCTTCGAGGACGGAGTCGCCTTCTTTAACGTTTATAGCAATTACCTTACCGGCGCGACCGGCGGGAATTGCGTTTTCCATCTTCATTGCTTCGAGAATCACTACGGGGTCAGAGGCGCCGACCGTGTCGCCGACCTTGACGGGAATCGAGAGGACCACGCCGGGCAGCGGGGCCACAACCGAGCCGGCACCGCCGGCGGCAGGAGCAGCAGCGGGAGCGGCGGCAGGAGCGGCGGCCACGGGCGAGGCGGGAGCGCTGACAGCAGCGGGAGCGCCGGCGCCGGGAAGGGTCACCTGATAGTCTACGCCGTTAACGTTAACGGAGGCCTGATTGCCTTCAATGGCGCCGACGGTGACCTTGTAGTCGTGGCCATTGATAGTGAAGTTATATTCTTTCATGATAGTGTTGATAATTTTGGTCAAATTGCGTTATTCAGCGCTTGGGAAGCACTCGCATGGCGTGGATTTTGCTGTTCCAGGCCGAGGCTGCATTATGGCGAATAGTGAGCCGGGAGTTGCCCGAAGTTCCGCCCATATGCTGATGAAGCGCCATAGCGATTGCGGCAGCCACTTCTGCGTCGGTATCGGCCGCGGGAGCCGCTACGGGAGCCGCGGGCGCGGGAGCCTTGGGCTTGGTCGAGGCGATGCGCTTGATCAGGTAGAAGCAGAGACAGAGCACCAGCAGGGCTGAAAATACGATAGCCATAGCCATGAGAGTCATGGCCCCTCCGTTTTCGTCCATTTCTTTAAATTTTGCGATTTTGTTGTTAGGTACGGGGATTACGTTATGGCCTCCGGGGGTGATTGCGTCTTCAACCGACGAGTTGCGGCGCACCTGCCAGGGCGTTCCGGCGTCGACGGCGCGCGCATAACTTGCGTTGGCCGGGAGCGAGGCGGGAACCGTCACGGAGTCAATCAGGTTGATTCCGTCGGCGTCGAAAACGGCGATGAAGTTATCGCGTCCGGGCGTCATCTCGAAGTTGAGATGAAACGTGCCGTCCTGGGGCTTGCCGTCGGCATAGAAGAGTACCGACTGGCCCTTCTCAATTTTGGTGCGGGCGTCGCCGGTCGGGACAAAATATTTCCGGGGGTTCGAAAGGTCGTCGGTCACGTAAACGGCCGAGATGTTGACCGGAGCGTGCGTAGGATTGACCAGTTCAATCCAGGCGCTGTGGCGTCCGTAGTCGTCAACAATCGAACTGTCGTTGCTGACCATAACCTCGTTGATGCGCAACTCCTTGCGCCCCTGACCCCAGGCCGCGGGGGCGGCTACGAGGGCCAGGAGGGCGAGAGAAGCGATTTTTTCAAGCATTTTCATTGGGCATCAGAGGGGAATATTGCCATGCTTTTTGGGCGGATTCTGCACGCGCTTGGTTGCGAGTTGTTCCAGGCCGCGACAAATGCGGAAGCGGGTCTCCTTCGGCTCGATGACGTCGTCGATATAGCCATACTTGGCCGCATTGTAGGGGTTGCAGAAAAGTTTGTTGTATTCGGCTTCTTTTTCGGCGAGTACGGCCTTGGGGTCTTCGGAGGCCTTGGCTTCCTTGGCATAGAGCACCTCAACGGCGCCGGCGCCACCCATCACAGCGATTTCAGCCGAGGGCCACGCATAGTTCAGATCGCCGCGCAACTGCTTGCAGGACATTACGATATGCGAGCCGCCATAACTCTTGCGGAGGGTTACGGTCACCTTGGGCACAGTGGCCTCGCCGTAGGCATAGAGCAGCTTGGCACCGTGGAGAATCACGCCGTTATATTCCTGGCC
>CAYUGU010000084.1:0-8708 GCA_964444345.1 uncultured Bacteroides sp. | reverse complement strand
TGGTTTAATGTTTAATGTTTAGTGTTTAATGTTTAGGGTTTAGGGTTTAGTGTTTAGGGTTTAGTGAGGTGGAGGCGGTTGTTTTGGAGGTAGATTTGGCCGGGGCGGGGCGCAGCGATGCGTCGGCCCTGGAGGTCATAGATAGCGGAGTCGTCGGCGCGGGGAGCGGCCTGCACTTCGCGGATGGGGAGTTCGCTGACCGAGCGGCTGACGGCGTTCTCGATGCGACCGGTGGTGCGGTTAATGAGCATCACCGTAACCGAGCAGTTATTGATATTCTCGACGGTGTTGGTCTGCAGCGTGCCTTGTGCAGCATAGGTCTCGCCCTGCTTCACTTCGGCGGGCACGGAGCCGTTGATGCCGTTAAAGAGGCGAATCTGGCGGGCCACGGCGTTGAAGGTCATCTCAACGGCCTCGGGCAGCGAGTTCCACTCGCCCATCTCGGGGGCGCCCTCGCCGCCATAATAATTTGTCTGCAGATAGGGGCCGACGTTATCTTCGGTCAGCACGAAGGCGAGGCCGTAAGAGTCGCCGTCGGTGAAGTCAAACGCATACTCGGCCGAGGCGTCGACGGTGAGTTTCTTCGCGTCGGCATCGAACCCGACGCCGTCGACCGTCAAGGTAGCCATTGCGGGAGTGGCCACGACCGCGGGATACATCGAACTCATAATCTCGTAGGTCGGGTTCTTCTTGCCGTAGCGCGTCAGGTTGCGGTTAACAATCAGCACCGGCGCGTTAATGCCGTCGGTAAAGTTCTGGAAGAGGTTATAGGAAGCGATCGACATCTCGTCCTCATAGTGGACCGCAATAGGGATAAACGACCCGTCGGGGTGGGCGTCAAGCATCTTGCCGACGCCGAGAATGCCCATCGGGCAGTAGCCACACCAGGTTCCCGTAGCGATTTCGGCAACCATATTGCGGCGGAATCCGTTGCCGGCCTTCATTGCAAGCATATAGTCGGAGGCGGAGCGGGCAGCCTGCTTGGCGGTGTTTTCAACGCCGTTGACCTCCTTGACGTCGATTGAGAGCAGGAGGTTGTTGCGCTCCTCGGCGGGAATCTCAACTCCGAGGTTTATGGAGGTATAATCGTTATAAATCAGCGGTTTATCGAGGGTGAAGGTCTTCGAGTGCTCCTCGGAGCCGAGAGTGTAGGCAACCGTCACCGAATTGATATTGTTCGAGGCCTCGTTGCGCAGATAAATCTCGATATTTTCGGTCGTGGAGGTGTTGACAAAGTCGGGAATCAGGCAGTCGAGCATCGAAACCTCGTTGACGGGCAGGTTTTTGCCCTCAATCAATACGCGGATGCAGCCGAAGCCGTAGCGCGCGGCCTGGTCGGTCCAGATCAGGGGGTCGCCGCTCTTTTCGGCCACGCCGACCATTCCGCCGGCAACTGTGGCCTCATGGCTCCACGCATCAAACATCAGGACGCCCGCAACCGAGGGGTCGCACATAGCCGTCACGCCAAACCATATCGGAGCCATATCTTCCGTAATCTCAATCGGTTCGGGCAGCGGATACTCCTTGTAAAGGCCGGGCCGGGTGAGGTCCATGGTTCCTTCGTAGGTCATCATCTCCTCCGCATAGCCCATGGCGTCGAAGCCGGAGGTAGTGAAGAGCGTCACAGGCTGCTCGGTTGCCGTCGAGCCCTTGGCGGGCGTGCCGTTAGCCACGGCGATGGCCGTGATTCGGCAACCCTTGAAGTACTCAACGTCGCTCTGAGTGAACTGAAAAGCCATACCGGCCTCCGTGGGCTCCTGAAAGTTCAGCGCGCCGTAGGGGGTGGTTGAATAGCCGTAGAGAATCGTTTCGTCGGCGCCGTCGGCAGCCAGGGCGCCGAAGCCCAACAATGTGCCGCAGAGGGCGCTCAAAATTATCTTCTTCATTTTTTAGGTTTAGTTCCTTGAAATTCTTTTAAGTACTCAGGGGTGCTGTAGGCCACGTCGAGAAACTTCTGCTCGCGATAGGCCTTCTCGCTCAGCGCCAGCATATCGGCCGCCAGCGGCTGAATCCCCTCCAGGAAAACAGCGTTCGGATGGTTTATTACGCCGCGCGCCTTCTCGACTCCGTTGCCCATAAAGAGGAGCGGACCCTCCGAGAGCCACTTATCGTAACTGTCAGGCTCGAGAATCAGCGGCTGCACGGGCATCAACTCCTTGAGCCACATGTCCAGGACGCAGGTGTAGACCTCCATACGGCGGGCGTCGATCATCGGCGCAAAGCGGCTTTCGAGCGTGATTCCGTGATGGTTGAACATCACGTTCGTAGCCAGAATCTGAAGCGTCGGAATCCCTATCAGGGGCACCCCGAGCGAGTAAGCCAGCCCCTTGGCCATACTGAGGCCGATGCGCAGGCCCGTATACGAGCCGGGGCCGATACTGACGCTCACGGCCTCGATTTTACGCTCCTGCTCGCGGGCGGCGGCAAGCGCCTGCTCGACAAATCCGCCCAGGCGCTCGGCGTGCTTGCGCCCCGTGCGGTCTTCAAAATTGGCCAGGACGGAACAGTCGCCCGTCAGGGCCACGGAGCAAGCCTCCGTCGAAGTCTCGATATTCAAAATATTCGCCATGAGCGCAAAGTTACGCATTTTAAATGAAAAATGAAAAATGAAAACCGAAAAATGCAGCCCGTCGCGTCCCCAAAGTGCAGAAAAATGTGGAAAACACCCGAACTTTCGTGCAGAAAAATGTGGAAAACCCTTGTTTTTTCGTGCAGATTTGTGTACCTTTGCAGCCTAAACCACTGATTCCCAAATATGAAGCGCAAAATCTACGAAAAGTTAGTTGAATGGAAAAAATCCACGCGACGCAAACCGCTGATTCTCCAAGGAGCCCGACAGATAGGCAAGAGTTGGATTCTCAAAGAGTTCGGGCGGAATGAGTATGACTATACGGCCTATATCTCATGCGATAAAGAACCGATGGCCGAAGCAATTTTTTCCGACTACGATACGGAGCGAATATTGCGAAGTGTCGAAGCCATAACTTCCGTTCCGATAATTGAGGGCAAAACCCTGATAATTTTCGACGAGATTCAGGAAATTCCGCGCGGACTCTCCGCCCTTAAATATCTTTATGAAAACGCCCCGGGATTACACGTTGCGGTTGCCGGCTCACTACTGGGAATCACGCTCCATTCGGGGATTTCATTTCCTGTAGGCAAGGTTGACTTCATTGAAATGCACCCTATGGACTTCGAGGAATTCCTTTGGGCAAAAGGAGAGGAAACGCTGGCCTCGGTTATTAACAATGCCGAGATTCCGGTAGTCGACACACTCCACGTGAAATGTATTGAACTGCTTAGGGAATATTACTTCGTAGGAGGTATGCCCGAGGCGGTCAGCGCTTACACAACCAATGCGGGAATAGTGGAGGTCCGAAAAATCCAAAAAGCGATTATCAAGGCTTATCGCAACGATATTTCAAAACATGCACCCAACCGCGAGGTTGAACGTATCAGCCTTGTGTTAAGGTCATTGCCGGCTCAACTCGCAAAAGAAAACAAGAAGTTTGTTTATTCGGCAATCCGCAAAGGGGCAAGAGCAGCCGACTTTGAAATTGCAATCCAATGGCTTATAGATGCGGGAATAATCACCAAAGTGAGCCGGATAAACCGCCCAAGCATTCCACTCACCTTCTATGAGGACTTCAACGCCTTCAAACTTTTCCTGCTTGACTGCGGACTCTTCGGCGCTATGGTTGATGCACCGGCCGCGGAGATTCTTATTGGTTCAAAGATTTTTGAAGAATACAAAGGAGCCTTTACCGAACTATATGTGCTTCAGCAACTTGCAAGCAATCTCGGGAATAAAATCTACTACTTCAGCGGCGATGACTCGCGCATAGAGATTGACTTCATAACCGCAATAGATTCAACCGTTTATCCTATAGAGGTCAAGGCGGAAGACAATCTGAAGGCCAAGTCGCTCAAACTATTCCGCGAGAAATTCGACCTGCCACTCGCCGTGCGCCTCTCGATGCGCCCCTATCGATGCGAGGAAAAACTCGTGAACCTGCCGCTCTACTCAGCCTTTGCGCTTCCCCGATGGATCCCCCAAAACGAAGCCGCCCGCTAATTCCGGCAAATTAGACATTTGGGGCGCAATTGCAATACGCCGGGAGGTCTTTCCGACGACAAAACCTCGCGCGGCATATGGAGGTGCCGGTCTCCGAACGGCACCACAAGGGCGACAAAACCGCAGCGGCGACCCTCAGTCCGTTTGGGGACAAACGGACCTCCCCATCTTGCTTCGCGAGACTTCGCCACGTAGTGGCCAAAAGCCTCCTTGGGGGCGTTCAGAGCGTAGCCCCCAAAAAACACCGGGAGGGACGGCGCTCCGTCGCCGTCCCCACTTCGCGACCCTTTGGTGCGCCGACGGAGCGGCGCACCTCCCGGGAGGGCTTCCCTTAGCGACCCGTGGTGGCGCTTAGAAATCGCCACCTCCCTACCTTTATTTTGGGTTGAGGGTGACGAGGGGGATGAGCATCTCTTCGAGGGAGATGCCGCCGTGTTGGAAGGTGTCGGTGTAGTATTGGACGTAGTAGTTGTAGTTGTTGGGATAGGCGAAGAAGTCACGGCCCGAGGCGAAGATGTAGGCCGTGGAGACGTTGGGCGCGGGGAGTCCGAACTGCTGCGGGCGCTTGATTTCGTAGACCTGCTTGGGATTGTAGTTGAGGGCCTTGCCGAGTTTATAGCGCAGGTTGGTGTTGGTGTTGCGGTCGCCCACAACCTTAATTGGGTTGTCGACGCGAATGGTGCCGTGGTCGGTGGTCAGGACGATTTTGAAACCCATAGAGGCGATGCGCTTGAAGAGGTCGAGGGCCGAGGAGTGGCGAAACCAGGACTCGGTCAGCGAGCGGTAGGCGGCATTGCTCGAAGCGAGTTCACGAATCATTTTCGACTCGGTGCGCGCATGGGAGAGCATATCTATAAAGTTGAGAACCACGACGTTAAGGTCGTTATCGCGCAGGTTTTTGAGGTCGCGGATAAGTTTTTCGCCGGCAACGGAGTCGTTGATTTTATTGTAAGAGAACTTGACGCCCTGGCGGCGGAAGCGTTCAAACTGGGTCTGAATCAGGGGCGACTCGTTGAGGTTCTTGCCCTGCTCGTCATCTTCATCGACCCAAAGGTCGGGAAACATCCGCTCGATATCCAGAGGCATCAGGCCGGAGAAGATAGCGTTGCGGGCATATTGCGTAGCCGTGGGGAGGATGCTGCAGTAGGTATCTTCTTCAATAGTAAAGTGTTCGGCAAGAATCGGAGCAATAGTGCGCCACTGGTCGAGGCGGAAATTGTCAATCAGTATGAAGAAAAGTTTCTCGCCGCGGTCAAGCATCGGGAAGACCTTGCGGCGGAACACGTCGGGGCTCATCAGCGGCCGGTCGGCGGGGTCGCCGGTCATCCACCCCTCATAGTTGCGCTTAATCCAGCGGGCAAAGGCGCTGTTGGCCTCCTGCTGCTGCATCGAGAGCATCTCGGCCATCTCGGAGGCGGAGCGGCTGAGTTCTATCTCCCAGTAGACCAGCCGCGAATAGAGTTTCTGCCAGTCGGCAAACGAGTCGCAGCGCCCGATTTCGTCGCCAAGTTGCATAAACTCGGAGCGGTAGTCGCCGGAGGTTTGGCGCGAAACGAGGTCGTCGGCATGGAGATTCTTCTTGATTGAGAGGAGAATCTGGTTGGGGTTGACCGGCTTGATGAGATAGTCGGCGATTTTTTGCCCCACGGCCTGGTCCATCACCCCCTCCTCTTCGTTTTTGGTAATCATGATTACGGGGGTCATCGGCAGAATCTGCTTGATGCGGCTGAGGGTTTCGAGGCCGGAGAGGCCGGGCATGTTTTCGTCGAGGAAAATCAGGTCGGGGCGATTTTCGGCGGCCATATCGATGGCGTCCCGACCGTTGTTGACGGTCAGGACATCATAGCCTTTTCCTTTGAGGAAAATTATGTGGGGTTTCAGGAGGTCAATCTCGTCGTCGACCCAAAGAATCTTTGACAAATGAAAAATGAAAAATGAAAAATGAAATTTTTTTTATTTCTTGCGGTTGCGGACACTGCGGGTGGCCGAGGATGAAGAGGAGGAGGATTGCTTGGGGGCCTTTTCGCGCTTCACTTTGGTACGGGTCGAGGCCTTTTCGCTTCGGTTGGAGCGCTCCGAGCGGCTGGCGCGGGTCGAGCGCGAAGGCTTCTTGGCGTCCTTAACCTCCTCGCCGGCCTGAGCGGCGGCAATCGAGTCGGCGGCTTCGCGGCGGGCGCGGAGTTCCTCGCGGGTGGGCACCCAAAGATTGTCGGCATAGTGGTCCAGGCGGTTTTGAATCGAGTCCTGGGCGCGCTTGAGGTCGTCGGGGTCGCCGGCGTGAATCTGATTGAGGGTCTTGTTGCGGAGGTTGCGGGTCTTGTAGATGTCGCCCTTATACATATTGAGCGTGAAGAAATCGTCGTAGGTATGGAGGGCGAGGTTATTGTCGTCGTCGGTGAAGATATATTGCTGGCGCAGATAGGGCTTGAGGTCGCTCATCTTCATCCAGAACATAGGCGAGCGGCCCGAGATTTCGGCCGATTCGTCGCGAATAACCACGGGGCATATGGCCTCCACGACGGTCTTCATCGAGTTCGTGCGGTTATCGAAGGTCCAACGCTCGATAATATAGTACATCAGGACCTCGTTGGTAGGCACGTCGATAGGGTCGATTTCCCAAAGAGGGTTCTTCTCCGACGAGCCTTTGGCCGGAGTGCCCATAATCGAGAATTTCGAGAGAATATCGGCCATCTTCACTCGGCGCTCCTCTGTAAACTCCTCGCGACCGTCGAGAATCTCATAGGCGGGGACCTTGTTTTCGGCGAGCAGGCGGAACATTATGCGGAAAAGGTTCTCCTGGCCGTCGACGAGGTCTTCGGGGAAGTAGAGGGGCGCATTTTTATCTTCGTTTGCCAGGTCGAGTTCGCGATAAATCACGCGCATATACTTGACCGAGGCGTCGGGGCGCGAGGGGTCTTCGGCCGCGTCGAGTTGCTGCTGAAGGCGACCGCTGACGGAGGGCCCGGCCTGCTCGGTTTTCTGCCCGGGGCGGGTGCGGTTGCCTCGGGTCATCACGGCTGAACTGGTCGACTCCTGGGCCATGGCGCCGAGGGTTGCGAGGGCAAAAATGCCTGATATAATGAGTTTCTTCATAACGGTTTATGTTAGTTAACGAGGACGTCGAGGGGCGAGATAGTGCGGGTCACTCCGTCGGGTCCGGTTGCTTTTACGTTAGTGATAATGAATCGCTTGCCGCGCTTGAGTTCGCGGAACTGGCGCTTCTGGGCTTCGGAGAAGTTGGCGCCGTTGGAACTTTCAATAAGGTTATTGCCGCTCTGGTCAAAGACCACGGTCTGGAACGAAAGGACGTTGAACTTGATGTTGAGCAGTTCGTCGTCGATAGCGGCCTCGATTCCGGGGGCAGCCAGAAGCGTCGCCTTGGCGATAGCCTTGCCGCCGCCGCGATAGCGGTCGGGGTTGCCCTGAGCGTCCTTATAGGCGATAAATGGCGTCGGGTCAGGGAGTTTGCGGGTGCGGAAGGTGGTCGTGCCCATAGTCTGGTTGGTGCCGTCAACGTTGGCGGTCACGGTGATTACGGCCTCCTTGCCTACGGCCGAGGGGCGCGCTATCCACTTGTCGCCCTGGCGGGTCAGAGTGCCGTTGGTCATCGTGGCGCTCACCTGGTCGTTGTGGACGCCGGGCACGGAGATGGCGATCGGGTTGTCGATGCCGGCATAGAGCACGTTC
This sequence comes from uncultured Bacteroides sp., assembly GCA_964444345.1. Taxonomy (GTDB): domain Bacteria; phylum Bacteroidota; class Bacteroidia; order Bacteroidales; family Muribaculaceae; genus UBA3263. The sequence continues at coordinate 946 of CAYUGU010000084.1, read as the reverse complement.
ATCATCGTGGCCGAGACGGTAGCCGTCGGCTCAAAAACGGTGTAAGTGCTCTCGAAGGGATGGCGCGTGGTCGAGCCGTCGCCGTGGGTCACTTCAAGATAGCCCGAATAGTCAAACGAGCCGGTGGAGCCGGTCTGGAACTCATAGAGGCCGCCTTCGGGCAACTGCTTGCCGCCGACAAAAATCTGGGGGCGCTGGGTCGTATCGACCGCCGCCAGCACGATGTTGGCCGAATATTTGCCGCCGCGCATAACCGAACGCGAGCGGGGAATCACAAACGCGTTGAGTTCGTTTACGCGGACGTCGCCGGCGTCGACGGCGCTGAGCATTGCCGTCAGCGTCTCGCCCTCGGCATATCGGATATCGTTTTCGAGTTTCGAAAGGAGGGTCACGGCGGCAACAACGGGTTTAGACTCGAAGTTGGTCTCTTCCCACTTCTGGAGGCGGGGCTTGCCGTTGGCGTCAAGATTGTCGGTCGAGAGCGCTTCGACAATGATTGAGCGCTTGACCGAGTCGGGGATATGGGCGGCGATAAACTCGCGATAGGCGTCGAGGCTCAGGCGCAGTTTCTGCCCTTCGAGGGTCGCGGGGTTGAGCATCACGGCCGACGAGGCTTCGAGGTCGTCGCGGTGAACTATGTCAAGGGGGTTGCCGTCCTTGCCGTCGGCCTTTTGGACAATGGCAAGTTTGAGCGAGTCGACATGATGAAGAAGCGAGGCCGTAAAGTCGCGAACCTGCGAGGCGCGTTCAAGCCAGGGCTGACCCTTCTCGGGGTTCTGACCGGCAAAATCGGCCAATTGGCCCAGGAGGGCGTCGTTACGTCCGGCAACATTGGCGTTGGAGCGGTTGAGCCCTTCGTCGACCTGCGTGAAACCGTCCAGCACATCGGAACTGACGTTGAGCGCAAGCATCGCCGTCAGCACAATGTACATCAGGTTAATCATTT
>CAYUGU010000083.1:0-8751 GCA_964444345.1 uncultured Bacteroides sp. | reverse complement strand
GGGCTTCGGCCTGGCCTTTGTAGCCGCCGCCGTCGAGGTTAACCTGAATGTCGTACTTCTCGGGGCAGTTGAGGGTCAGCAGGGGCTGCTTAACGATGTACTGGAGGATTTCCGAGGGGAAGTACTCAGCCAGGGGGCGATGGTTGATAGTGATGTTGCCGTTTCCTTCCTTGAGGATTACGCGGGCAATGGCTGCCTTGCGGCGACCAACGGTGTTGATAGTTTCCATTATTGCTGCAGGCAGTTTAATTATTTACAAAGTTTGCTAAGGTCAAGCACTTTGGGCTCTTGGGCAGCGTGGGGGTGCTCAGAGCCGTTGTAAACGTGCATGTTTTCGATGATTTTGCGGCCCAGACGGTTCTTGGGGAGCATACCCTTCATAACGCGAACGAAGAGGGGGTGAATGCCGGGCTTGAGGTGTTTGTTGAAACTCTTTTTCATCAGAACCTCGGGGGTCAGTTCTTTCTGGCCGCCGGGATAGCCCGAGAAGGTCAGGTAGATGTGGTCAGTCATCTTTTTGCCGGTGAGGACAACCTTGTCGGCGTTGATGATGATAACGTTGTCGCCACATTCTACGTTGGGCGAGTAGCAGGGTTTGTTTTTGCCCATGAGGATTTTGGCAACCTCAGAGCAGAGACGACCGAGATGCAGGCCGGTAGCGTCGATCACATACCAAGCGTGGTCGATGCTTTGGGCGTTGGGAGAGAGGGTTCTGTAACTTAATGAATCCACGATTTAACGGTTTATTTATCAGTTCTTTACAATTGGTTCCTTCCGGCGGTTTGCTCGGCCAAAAGCGCCCCGTCCGGCGGTGATACCGGAGTTAGATTGGATAAAATCGGTGTGCAAAGGTACGAATTTTCCGCGAATTAGCAATAATTTTTTCAGAAAATTTTTTTGCTCTTGTCATATTTCTGCATCGGCAGGCCGAGCATCCCGCGCAGTCGGCGCACTATTTTCTGCTTGCGCGAGAGCGGCACGAGGCTGCGTCCGACCAGGTTCTTGTCGACCGGCAGGTTCGTTCGCGCCCCTATGGTGTCGAGATTCTCCACTCGCTCAATCAGCCGGAGCGTCTGCTCGTCGAGGTCGGTCATCGCTGCGGGTGCCAGGGCGAGCAGGTCGGTCTCGGCCAGCGGATTCCGCTCGAGGTTGCGGGCCTGGCTGACCGAGAGGAACTCCCGGTCAGCGACATACATCTCCATATAGGTAGTCACATAAAATGGCACGCGCCGGCGCGACAGGCGCGAAAGGTCGGCCCCGCGCCCGTTGGACTCAATTCTGACGGTCATTGCGTCGAGGTCGCGCTCGGTAATCATCTCGCCGCCGACGTTCTTGAAGAGATAGCGTATGTCGAGCCGCTCGAAGTCTATGTCGCGGTTGAGCATAGCGCTGACCGTCGGCGCCCAGCGGCGGCTCGCCGTGTCGGCCAGGACGTTGACGCTCAGGTCTATGCGGTCATTCTGGCGGCGCCAAATCTCCGTGGGCCGATGGCGCCCGAAAATCGTGTCGGTGGCAGTTCCCGGGCCGAGCGTCGTCGGAATCTGTACGCGATTGGGAATCTGAATCCAGTCCGACCAGGAGAAATGCTGATTGAAGCGGTCGCTGACGCTGTCAAGTCCCTCCGCGTTCGTGAACCGAAAGTAGGACTTCGACGAAAGAACTCGCGGAAGCCGCCATCCGCTGAACTTCCGGGCTGCCGCCGGCTCGGGCGACATGAAGTCGACCCACTTTTCGCGAAACAGGAAGACCGTGTCGCTCCCGGTGGTCAGTTCCGAAAACTCGCGCACATAGCCGAGCGTGTGGAGCACCTGCCGGTTGGAGGCCTCGACGGTGACCTCCTTGAGGCGGATTTCCTTGCGGTCGCTCAGGGGCGCTGAATGTGATGAGATGAAAGCGGCCAGAGAGGCAGCGGCGAACAATAATCGTTTCATGGCTGCAAATATACGATAATCAGGCCGATAGGTCGCTGCGGCTTATGAAAGTTTGAGATTTTTTCACTCTCTTTATATATTATAGGTGTAGATTGTGAAAATTTGTTTAACTTTGCGCTATGAAGAAGATGTTACTCTCGCTAATGACTTTTCTCCTTGCCGGCGGCCTGCTGTCGGCTCAGGATTTTGACCTTTCGGCCCAGCGCGGCGAGTCGCAAACCGTCAATCGGGTAGGAGGCCGGGCCGTTGCGCAGCCTGCGCTGAGTGTCAACCCTACGCCTCAGTCGCTTACCCTGCGGCCCGGCGCTCTGTTGGACATTTCCAAAGGCTTCAGGCTCAACGATAAGCGCAAGGCCTTCGCCGCCGATGTGGACTTTCTGCTCACTTCGCCTCGCGGCGCCGACCTGACGATAGACTTCGGCGCGAAAGTCGCCGCCAAGGCGGGCGTGAAGCCTGCCGAGGGCGCCTATCGGCTGACCGTTGACCGCAAGGGCGTGAAGATTACCGGCTATGACGAAACCGGCGCCTTCTATGGCCTGCAGTCGCTCCGCCGGTTGCTTGCCCAATATGTCGAGGCCGCCGAGTTGCCTCAGATGGAGATTCACGATTGGCCCGCATTGCCCCGCCGCGGAGTGGTCGAGGGCTTTTACGGGACGCCGTGGAGCCACCTTGTGCGCCTCTCGCTCATTGACTTCTACGGCAAGCATAAACTCAACACCTATATATATGGGCCCAAAGATGACCCCTACCACAGTTCGCCCGACTGGCGCCTCCCTTATCCCGAGGCCGACGCGCAGAAAATCCGCGAACTCGTCGACGCCTCGCGCCGCGCCCGAGTGCGCTTCGTCTGGGCCATTCATCCCGGAAAGGACATTCGCTGGGACCGCGAAGATTACGACAATCTTCTCCGTAAACTCGGGTTGATGTATGACCTCGGAGTGCGCGATTTCGCCCTCTTTTTCGACGACATAGAAGGGGAGGGGACCAACCCCGTGCGTCAGGCCGAACTGGTCAACAATCTGACGCGTGACTTCGTCGGTTCGCGCGGCGACGTCGGCCCGCTGATGATATGCCCTACGGACTATTCGCAGATGTGGGCCAACCCGGGCGAGAACGGGACGCTCGCCGTCTATGGCCGCGAACTTGAGCCGGGAGTGGAGGTTTTCTGGACCGGCGAGGTCGTTTGCAGCGACCTGACGCCGCAGACCCTTGAGTTCGTTGATTCGCGCATCAAGAGGCCGGCCCTTTTCTGGTGGAACTTCCCCGTGACCGACTATTGCCGCAACTTCCTGCTCCAGGGGCCCGTTTATGGCCTCGATACGTCGCTTACGGCCGCCGAGACTTCCGGAGTGGTCAGCAACCCGATGGAACATGGCGAGGCCTCCAAACTTGCCCTCTATGGCGTGGCCGACTATGCGTGGAACCCTGCGGCCTATAACCCGCTCGACAACTGGGAGCGGGGTCTGCGCGAACTGATGCCCGACGCCGCCGAGGCATACCGCACGTTTGCCATCCATAACTGCGACACGGAGACGGGCTATCGCCGCGACGAATCGTGGGAAACCCCAGTTTTCCAGTTCAATGACTATACGGCAGCCGAGTTTGACTCGCTCCGCGCCGAGTTTCAACGCGTCGAAGCGGCCCAGGCTGCTATCCGCGCTTCGGCCGGCAACGATTTGCTCCTTAGGGAGATAGAACCCTGGCTCGTGGAGTTTGAGAAACTCGGTCGACGCGGAGTGCGCACTCTCGACCTCATCAAGACCTATGAGGCGGGCGGCGACTCCCTCTTTTGGGAAGCGTATGTGGCCAATCTGATGACTGACGATGACCGCGAGACCTATCGGGCGCATAAGACCGGTACCCTGCGCCTGCAACCCTTCTATGAAAACGCTATGGACGGAATGCTCGGCGCCTTCTTCGAGCGACTGACCGGCGAGGTGCCCGCTATATATAAAGGAGTGGGCACGTATGCCAACCTCCGCTCGACCCTCAGCAAACTGATGACCGACGGCTGCGATACGACCTATTATACAAGCGCCTACGGCCAGCAGCCCGGCGACTGGATAGGTCTCGACCTCGGGACGGTGCGCCCCGTCGAGAGAGTTCGTGTGCTCCAGGGGCGCAACTCGGTTGACGACGTCGACTTTTTCGACCATGTGCGCCTTGAGGCGTCGGCCGACGGCGAGACCTGGCTCCCGCTGACCGCCGACCTGCTGAACGCCTATGAGTTGGGCTATCAAGGAGAGCCCGTCGAGGCCCGCTATGTGCGCCTTCTGCGCCTCGACTCCAAGCGTCGCAACTGGGCCTCCGTGCGCGAGTTTCAGGTCAACCCGGCGCCCAACGCCGCCCTCGACTCCAATCCCGCCACCTTCGTCGAAGTGCCCGCCGAAGGCCTGACCCTTCCGCTCCCCGCCGGGGCCTCCGAAGTGATCCTGCTCCTGAGCAATGCCTCCGGCTCTAACTTCCGGCGCATCAGCCTGCCCGCCGGCGCCACGACCCTGCGCGTCGACGGCCCCGCGCGACTCCACGAAGTGCTAATTATGGAATCGAGAACTTCCAAGTTCTCGACGAATTGAAAATTCGTTTGTGGAGACTCCCCTTTCATAGGATGAACTTTTTGACGGCGTCGGGTGTTCTAATTGCAAAGAAATTATTAACTAAAAAATTTATATACTATGTCACACGAACATGAACACGAGCATGAACATGAACATCATGATCATCGCGCCCACCGCGCATTCCATTGCGCCGTAGAAGTAGCCAAAATCACCCTCAAGGCTGCAGCCGTAACCGCAGCACTCCTCGCTGTGAAGGAAATCCATAGGGTACACACCGAGATTGCCAACTATCGCCACCACGGCAAGTAAGCAACCCAAAGGGTTTCAGGAGGATAAGTCTCCTTCTGTAATAAAAAATTTCCGTCGAAAAATTTTGTTCGGCGGAAATTTTTCGTTATATTTGCAGACGAAAACTGCACTCTACCATTAGATAAATTTAGTTAAATACTTATAAACCAATTAAAAACATGAAAAAAGCACTTTTACTCGCTGTTGCGGGGCTTTTGGGCTTAGCGGCATCAGCGCAGAGCGTCCGCTACGTTCCCGGCGAGGTAATAACGAGTCAAGATGAACTCGAAACCGGCTATTATTACATGAATGCCTTTAAGTCTAACTTCAATGACGGTACCGACGGTTATATCCAGTACGTGGCAACTTCTGAAGCCGCCGGGCGTTTCCGTATCAACACGTCTATTAACGTGACGACTGGCCTTTCCGAAAATGACCGGATGAATGAAAATCTGGTATGGTACATTGAGGTCTCCAATGGCACGTTCTCGATTAAGAATGTCGGTTCAAACCTTTATTTCTCAACCCATGGTCAACAAGACGGCGATGCGACGCATCCGGCCAATCACAATGTGAAACACACTACCGGAGGCGCATCTGATTATGAGATTGCCTTGCATCAATTTGCGAATGTTGTTGCGTCTGCAACAGTTGAGGGTAAATCTGAAAACCGGTGGTTTATCGAAGCAGCGAATACCCTTCACCCTCAACAGACTAACAGCGCGTTACCCCGTTGGAGTATCAATGAGCAGGGCTCAAATAATAAAATTTCTTACTTGAATGGTAATGGTCCTAACTGCCTGCAGGTTCAGTTTACCAAGGCTGAGAGGATTGCTCCGGTTGATGTAACTGTTTCTTTCCCGCAATGGAATGGCGCTGACGTGACGGCAACTCTCCACGCATATACCGGCGAAGACGTTACTTCCGTTATTGAGGAATATGCCGATATGAACGGCGGTATTAAGGACTTGGCAATTAAGAGCGCTAAGGCTGACGCAGAGGATAATCTTACCGTTACCGAAGATAATCTCGCTTTCGTAGTTACCGGCGACTGGAACTATGACTTTGCGCCCAACCAGGTTTACCGCCTCTGCGTTAATCCTGACGACCGGGCAACCGCTCTGCGCTATATGCTTCTGACCGGTTATGTGAAGACCCATCCCGACGCCGATGAAGCAGAACAGGCTGAGTCACTGAACCGCATTGTTCCTGAACGCCTTTGGTTCTTCAAGCCGGTTGAGGGTAAGGAAAACACCTACACACTGCATACTCTCTATAAGTCGGAAGAGAATCCCGATGCACTCCTCGGCATTAAGTTTGACACCAATATCAATGGCGCCAAGTCAACTCTCGTAGCAAGCGGTTACACTGAGTTTGAAATGATTCAGGACCCTCACTCGAACCAGTTCTATCTCCGGGTTGCGGGCTCAACTACCGCCTATGTTGCAGATTATGACAATCTGGGACTTCTCTCAATTGAGAATCAAACCCTTTCCGAAGGTCAGATGCCTAAGGTTAATTCGTTGATTCATATTTATCCGCTTACCGCTTCTGACTTCGCCGCTCTCAATCTTGACCCGGCAATCGATATGCCTTATGCCGATAATGAAGAATTTGTAACTGCCGTTAACGACTGGAACGCACAAAACATTGCTGCGGCTCTCCGTCGTATTGAGTTCATGGGCGGCGAGGCGATTATCGGCAATAACCCCGGCCAGTATAACAATGAAAACGGTGACTTCCTCGAAAAAGTGCAGGAAGCCAAGCAACTGCTTGCTGATAATGAGCAGGACGTTGATAAACTGAAGGTTGCAACCGATGCTATCGACTACAAGAAACTGACCAAGTATAATCCGATTAAGCCCGGCTACTTCTATCGCTTCAAGAACAAGCAGAGCGGACGCTATATGTCTTGTCTTTCCGGCTTCACGACTAACCAAACATCCTATATGGATATGGTTACTGAGGATCAGGCAAAGTATTCCAACACCGTGTTCTACTGGATGCAGGATGGCGACGACAAGATGCTTGTAAGTTTCGATGATGGTCGCGTAATCAGCACTTGCGGTGCCAACGGCTCTCCGTGGACTCCCGTTGTCAGCACTCAGACTAATGCTGACGGCACTGTAAATTATGCAGCCAAAGAGTTGGATATTGTTCAATATGACGGTCTTTGGCATACTATACATCTTGGTATGGTAGAAAAAAATGGCGTTGACGAGCATCGTCATTTTTGGGGTGGCCACACCTTGTCGGGTAAAGCCGTTAACTACGCTTCGGCCGGTCAAGCCTCAAATATGAACACCGTCTCTTCCGACCCATATCTCTGGCAGGTAGAACTCGTTACCGAACTCCCCGTTCCCTTGTATAATGATGTTGAGTCTACTTCCGCCTGGGCTTCCGTTTATTCTCCTTGGCCTCTGGAAATCGAGAATGGCGAAGTCGTTGCCTATAGCGCAAAATATAACGGAACGGCGGTAGAACATACCGAAATTGGTGACGTTATTCCCGCCAATCAGTCTACCCTCCTTGAATATAAAGGCAATGCAATCACTCCTGATGATCGTCCCGATCATTCACGCGATGGAATCAACTATATCTATATGAAGGTCCTTTATGATCAGCCTCAGACGGAGACTCAGGGCCTGCTTTACGACAATGTTGAGGAAGATGAAACGACTCCTGCTGTCGACGTAGAGAAACAGGACCTCAATGGCGGTATTCTTGCTCTTGCCAAGGACAGTTCGATGAAATACTTCACTCTCCATGAAACCGAGTCGAACAATTTCCGCGAGCATGATGCGGCAACTGATTATGTTCCCGGCTTCAAGGCCCACCTTGCTATCCCTGCAGATCAGATACCTGCTTCGGAAGAAAATGTCAAGGACGGCAAAACGATTATTCCGATTAAGGCCGCTAACGACAATACCGACGGAATCAGTGAGGTTGAGGCTACTGCTGTTAAGGCCGTTTATGACCTGCAGGGCCGCAAGTTGGCTGCTCCCTCGAAGGGCATCAATATTGTTAATGGCGTGAAGGTGCTCGTGAAGTAATCTTCCGATAGATTAACCCCTTTAGATATGGCTGCCGGCTCCTGTTGGAGTCGGCTGCTTTTTTTATGGGGTTTAGGCTGCGAGGGCCAAATTTTTTACTTTTCATTTTTCATTTTTCATTTAAAATGCGTACCTTTGCAAAAGTTAAAAAATTATCAACTAAAAAATTTATCACGTTTTAATATGGAAATCTCTCATATTGAGCATATTGGCATTGCAGTTCCCTCGCTGGACGAAGCAATCCCTTTCTATGAAAAGATGCTCGGACTTAAGTGTTTCGCAATTGAAGAAGTTGCCGACCAGAAGGTGCGCACCGCATTTTTCCGCGTGGGTCAGACCAAGATTGAACTCCTCGAAGGCACGTCGGACGATAGCGCCATTAGCAAGTTTATTGCCAACAACGGCGGTCGCGGCGGCATTCAGCACGTTGCCCTGAACATCACCGACGGCGTGGCCAACGCTCTGGGCGAACTCGAAGAGAAGGGTTGCCGACTTATCGACAAGGCTCCCCGCAAGGGTGCCGAAGGCCTCAATATCGCCTTCCTCCACCCGAAGAGCACCTGTGGAACCCTCATTGAACTCTGCGAGCAACCGAAGTAATTGGTTTAATGTTTAGTGTTAAATGTTTAGTGTTTAGGGTTTAGTGTTTAATGTTTAATGTTTAGTGAAGTTTATTTCGCACTAAACGCTTAACCCTCAACCCTCAACCCTCAACCATAAACCATCAACCATAAACACTAAACACTAAACCATCAACACTAAACAAAATAATTTTTAATTTTTTCATTTAAATAGCAATGTCCAGTCAATTGGAAAAAGTGCAGGAACTTATCGAACTGCGCAAAGAAGCCGCTCTCGGCGGCGGTCAGAAGGCTATTGACAAGCAGCACGAGCGCGGCAAGTTTACCGCCCGCGAGCGCA
>CAYUGU010000082.1:0-8838 GCA_964444345.1 uncultured Bacteroides sp. | reverse complement strand
ATCTCCTCGACGTTGAGTTTTTCGAGCATCTTCTTGCGCGAGGTGGTCTGCTTCGACTTAGCCACATTGGCAGAGAATCGCTGGATGAACTCCATAAGTTCCTTGCGTTTTTCTTCGGCCTTCTTGTTCTGCTGTTGCTGCTGGCGCAGAGCGAGTTGCGACGACTGATACCAGAAAGAGTAGTTGCCCGCAAAGAGTTGCATCTTATTATAGTCGATATCGAGCGTATGGGTGCAGACCGAGTCGAGGAAGTGACGGTCGTGGCTGACCACGAGCACGGTGTTTTCAAACTTCGACAGATAATCTTCGAGCCACGCAACCGTCTCAAGGTCAAGGTCGTTGGTAGGCTCGTCGAGCAGCAGGTTGTCAGGGTTGCCGAAGAGCGCTTTCGCAAGGGGCACACGCACCTTCTCGTTACCTGACATATCCTTCATCAGCATATAGTGCTTCTCCTCCTTTATTCCGAGGCCCGAAAGCAGGGCGGCGGCATCGCTCTCGGCATTCCAGCCCTCCATTTCGGCAAACTTCTCCTCGAGTTCGGAGGCGCGGATGCCATCCTCGTCGGTAAAGTCCTCCTTGGCATAGAGGGCGTCCTTCTCCTGCATGATTTCCCAAAGAACCGTATGTCCGCGCATGACGGTCTCCAAAACCGTGCAATCGTCGAACTTAAAGTGGTCCTGTTCGAGCACACTCATGCGCTCGCCCGGGCCTTGGGTCACACTGCCATGGGTCGGGGTCAACTGGTCGGAAAGAATACGCATCAAAGTGGACTTTCCGGCTCCGTTGGCGCCGATAATTCCGTAGCAGTTGCCCGGAGTGAACTTCATATTTACGTCTTGAAAAAGAATGCGCTTGCCAAACTGCATTCCTAAGTTATTGACTGCAATCATCTGTCTTTTTTAATGTATAATGTTGGTTTCAGGGTGCAAAGTTACGAAAATTTTTGCTAACTTTGCAGGATATGAACCGAGAAATCACCGGACGATTCGCTCCATCGCCAACCGGGCGTATGCACCTGGGAAATATCTTCGCAGCGCTCCTCTCCTGGCTTGACGCCAAGAGCCGTGGGGGCCGCTGGCTCCTGCGCCATGAAGATATCGACCCGGGGCGGTCGCGCCGCGAGTATGCCGAGCAGATTGAAGACGACCTCCGCTGGCTCGGCCTTGAGCCCGACGAGGCGCCGGTTTTTCAAAGCGACCGCGGCCACCTCTACGAGCAGATGCTCAACCGCCTGAATGCCACCGGTTTGACCTATCCATGCACCTGCACCCGAGCCGACATTCTCGCCACTCAGGCGCCCCACCAGAGCGACGGACGCGTTATCTACGGCGGACGCTGCCGCCCCGCCTCGCTCCCCGCGCCGATGCGCCCGACTGAGGGCAAGCACTCGGTGCGCCTCTACGTGCCTGACCGCGAAATAAGGTTTATCGACGGGCTCTACGGCGAGCAATGTGTCAACCTGGCCCGCGAATGTGGCGACTTCATAGTGCGCCGCGCCGACGGCGCCTGGGCCTACCAGTTGTCCGTAGTCACCGACGATGCCCTAATGGGAGTAACCCGGGTAGTGCGCGGAAGCGACCTTCTCCTCTCCGCCGCCCAGCAGATTTATCTCTACGAACTGCTCGGCCTTCCGGCCCCGGAATTTATGCATATCCCCCTGATTTGCAATGCCGACGGGCGCCGCCTGAGCAAGCGCGACCAATCACTCTCGATGGAAGCCCTGCGCCGCGACTTCACGCCCGAAGCCCTCACCGGCCGACTGGCCCACCTCGCCGGCCTCACCCCGACCGACCGTCCCCTCCCCGCCTCCGCCCTCCTCGCCCTCCCCCTAACCCTCCCTCCCGCCAGGGAGGTCCGACTCGTCTGACTCAGTTTTTTAAGGTTTAGTTTTAATTATTCAGTTTTTTTGCTTAACTTTGCGCCTATGATAAAATGGCTTAGACGATACATCTCGCTTCCGCTGTTGATTATAGTGGGCTTTGGAGTTTATCTGCTGTTCTTTAACGATAATTCGATTATGCAGTCGCTCGAATATGCATCGGAAATCAGAGGGTTACAGCAGAAAATTTCGCAGTGTGAGGACACCCTGCGCCACTATGAGCAACTCAACCGACGCCTCGACTCCAACCCCGAGGAGTTGGAGCGCATAGTGCGCGAGCATTACCATATGCAGCGGCCGAGCGAAGACGTCTATATTTTTGACTGACAAGAAGAAACTGACCAATGAGGAAATTTGCGCCCATCATATTGATAATCGGCCTGGTAGCGATTGCCGCCGGAGTTCTGATTCCGATTATGACCAACAATCCCTTCGGGATGACTTTCAGGTATGTCTATTCCGTCGGAGCGGCCTTGACGCTCCTTGCGCGCTTTATGGAGCCGAGTCCCGGCCCCGGCACTCCCATAAGAATCAAGCGCCTGATGAGACTTGAGGCCTGGAGCGCCCTGCTTTTCTGCGTCGCCGCCTTCTTTGCGTTCTATTCGGCCCCGATGCTCCGCGACTGGCTCGCATTCACCCTTGCAGGCGCAGCAATCCAGATCTACAGTTCGTTGGCAATCAGCATCATTTCCGCAAAATCAGCAAAGCGATGAGCGTAATCCTGACTTTCGACCAGGGAAACAGTTCGACGAAACTCGTGGGCTATGACAGCACGAGCGGCGAAGAAACCTGTAGCGCGACTTTGCGCGGCGCATCGGCCGTTTCGACCCTCAACCGCCTGCTTGCTCCCATGGAAGTGGAAGCGGCTGTTGGCTGCAGCGTCAGCGGCGGCAACCTTCAGGCGCTGATGGAACTCACGGGCGCGGCAACTCAACTGATTCTGACCGCCGACACGCCCGTACCCCTCAAGAATCTTTACGGAACGCCTCAGACCCTCGGGGCTGACCGCCTGGCGGCAGCCGTTGGCGCGGCCTCCATCAATCCCGGCGAAGACCTTCTGGTTGCCGACATCGGGACGGCGTGCACCTACGATTTCGTGGCCGCCAACGGCTCTTTTCTTGGCGGAAACATTGCCTGCGGACCGGGTATGAGACTCCGCGCGCTCCATCACTATACGGCCCGCCTCCCCCTTGTGAGCGGCCATTTTGAAAATATCCCCCACTACGGAACCACGACCGAGGAGGCCATGCGCTCCGGCGCCATGCAAGGCGTAGTTGCCGAACTCCTTCTCTACAGCGGCTACGGGCGCAACCGCCGACTTATGCTCTCCGGCGGATGGGCCCCCGAAATTGCCGCCCTGCTCCCTCCGGAGGTCAGTTACGAAATTCATCCTCACCTCGTCAACCGCGGTCTTTACTGCATCTTGAACCACAACAAAAAATGACTCACAAAACCCTCAAACTGCTGACGGCTCTTATGCTCTTGCTTGGCGCGCTGACCGCGTCGGCTCAGGAAACTTCGCCCTACTCAATGATTGGCTACGGCGTGCTCAACGACCGCACCTCGTCGACCCAGCGAGCCATGGGCGGCGCGGGCATTGCGGTTGCCCAACGCGGCAAAATCAACGCCAAGAACCCCGCGAGTTTTGCCGCCATCGACTCGATGACCTTCCTGTTCGATATGGGCGTAGATGCCGGAGCAGCCTTGGCCCACGAAAAGAATCTCCACGTAAGGAAGCCCCAGGGCGGCCTCGACTACATCACCCTCCAGGTACCCATAGGGAAATGGATGGGCGCCTCCATAGGCCTTCTCCCCTTCAGTTCTGTCGGCTACTCTTTTGGCCAGGAAGTTACCAACGGCATAGGCTCCTATTCGGGCCAGGGCGGAATCAGCGAAGCCTACCTCGGCTGGGCAGCCCGTCCGGTCAAGGGCCTGACCCTCGGCGTCAGCGGCGGCTATCTCTTTGGCAACGTGATTAACGACGTCTACGCAACGGCCTCCAACGGTTCGATTTCGCTCTACGAGCGCGTGCATAAAATCCGCGACTACAACATTCAGTTCGGCGCCCAGTATGGCGTGACTGTCAACCAGAAAAACCATATCAGCGTCGGCGCTACGTTCACGCTTCCGCGCAAGGTCCACGGCTCGGCTACGGGAACGCGCTATGACGTGACCCAAGGCGCATCCAACCCCGAATCGACTCCGAAAATCAACCTCGCCAAGGCGGGCTACACGATGCCCTGGAGCCTCGGGGCCGGCCTCGCCTACGAATGGGACAATCGCCTGCTCGTTGCCGCTGACTATATGTTCCAGCCCTGGAGCAAAGCGAAATTTCCGGGCATTGAAGACTTCAGTCAGGCTCAGACTTTTGCCAACCGCTCGAAAATATGTCTCGGCGCGGAGTTTACCCCGAGCAAGCGCGGCAACTACCTGGGCCGCATGAGTTACCGAATTGGCGCCTTCGGAGCCCGCGACTATATGATGGTCGACGGCAACCACGTCAACGAGGCGGGCCTCACCTGCGGCTTCGGCTTCCCCACCCCGCTGCGCACTACGGTTAACCTCGGCTTCGAATATCGCCATCGGTCAACCACGCCGAACCCTACGGTCACCGAAAACTATTATATGGTGACGCTCGGAATCGCAATCAACGAAATCTGGTTCCTCCCCTCTAAAATCAGATAATGCGCTCGCCTCTGCCCGTCATAGCCCTCGCGATTTTGCTCGCCGCCGTGCCCTCCTGCAGCGACGACGAAGGCCCGCGGCCTGAAGCGCCCGACGGCAACGTGACGCCGACAATGGTGACCGACTCGGTCAATTCCTTCGTTTCCGACTCCGGAATCACGCGCTACCATATCGAGGCGCCCCTCTGGCAGATGTATGACAATGCCGACGAACCTTTCTGGCTCTTCCCCGACGGCCTGCGGCTCGAAAGATTTGACGACCGCATGATGACCGACGCAACCATTCAGGCCGACACCGCCCGATTTCTCTCGCGGCTGAAAATATGGAAACTCGACGGCAATGTCCGTATGCGTAACATCCAGGGCGACAAGTTCCTGACCGAACAGATGTTCTGGGACCAAAACGCCCATACGGTCTATTCCGACTCGTTTATCCACATCGAGCGGAGCGGTTCGATTCTTGAAGGTTACGGATTCACCTCCAATGAGCAAATCACGGCCTACACAATCCGCCGTCCGACCGGAATCATCCCTACCCAACAATTCAAGTTCGCACCCTCCGGGGAGCAGACTCCCGATACTCTTCAATCCGCAAAAAAATGATTAACTGGATCATCATAGTCCTCGTCTCGCTTCTCTTTTCCGCAATCTTTTCGGGAATGGAGATTGCCTTCGTTTCGGCCGACCGCGTGCGCGCCGAACTCGATACGCACAAAGGGGGCCTTAGCGCCCGCATTATCGACCGCTACTTCTCGCGCCCCGACTTTTTCATAACTACCATGCTCGTAGGCAACAACATCGTCCTGGTTATCTACGGTATGGCCGCAGCCAAACTCCTCGAGCCCTGGCTGATTCAATGGCTTGGAGGGAGCGAAACGCTCGTGCTGCTTGTTCAGACGATTATCACGACCGTAATTATCATCTTTACGGGCGAATTTATCCCGAAGACTCTTTTCCGCATCAACCCGAACGCGTCGCTGCGCGTAGCGGGCACCCCGATGTATCTTTTCTACCTGATTCTCTGGCCGATAAGTTGGTTTACTACGGCCCTCTCGCGCGGAATCATGCGCCTGGCCGGCGTTCGACGCACCGACGACGACGATTCGCCCCTGAGCGTCATGGAACTCAACGAATTTATTGAGCGCACAATGGAGGCCCCCGATGCCCCGGCGCGCCAACTGCTTGAAAATGAGGTCAAAATATTCCATAACGCAATAGACTTCTCGACAATTCACCTGCGCGACTGCATGATTCCACGCAATGAGATTGTTGCGGTAAATATCGAAACCACCACCCGCGACGAACTCTCGGCGCTTTTCACCTCGTCCGGCCGCTCGAAAATACTTGTCTATCAAAATGATATCGATACGGTTTTAGGCTATATCCACGTTTCCGAACTACTCCATAGCAACGCCGATTGGAAAGAAAATCTCAAACCGGTAATCTTCGCCCCCGAGACGCTCCTGGCCAACAAAATGATGCGCCGGCTGCTCGGCGAAAAGCGTTCGCTGGCCGTAGTTGTCGACGAATTTGGCGGAACGGCCGGTATGGTCACTCTTGAGGACCTTATGGAGGAAATTCTCGGCGATATTCAGGACGAGCATGACCGCACCAACGTTGTTGCCCGCCGCCTGCCCGACGGCGCTTTTGAGTTCTCGGGCCGCATTGAGGTTGACAGCCTGCGCGACCGCTTTGGCCTCGATATTCCCGAAAGCGATGATTATCAAACCCTTGCGGGCTATATCCTGAACACTACCGGAACGATTCCCGCCGAGGGCGACGACATCAGCCTGCCCCCCTACGTCTTCCACATTGCCCGCTCCTCAGCCACCAAACTCGAACTCATCCGGGTCACCCCCCTCCCCGACCCCGAACCCTAAATGGAAAAGTATCAGAGTTAAACTAAGTGAACATGAGAAAAGAACTGGTCACAAATTGTGACCACTGACCGGAAGGGTAACCTCCTATGGAGGGGGCGATCGCCGAGCGCCCCCAGATCATTTTTCCGAAAGAACATGAACCATTTCGGGCACTACATAACTACGAAGACCGAGAACTTCAGTGCGTGGATTCTGACGCCGCGACGCGGCTCATCTTTGTGAGGCGTGATTCGCGAACCCCGCCCTAGCAACCGCTAACGCGGTCTTGGACGGGACTGCGTTCTGTCGCCCCCAATGGGGGGCTTTAAGCCGCTATGCGGCGGCTTAAGGCAAATGCTCAATGCAGAATTGCCACGTGCCCTAGCGTGGCAGACGCGTAAACGTCTTTTATTATAAATTGGTTACCCCG
Organism: uncultured Bacteroides sp.; assembly: GCA_964444345.1. GTDB lineage: Bacteria > Bacteroidota > Bacteroidia > Bacteroidales > Muribaculaceae > UBA3263. The sequence goes on along the minus strand of CAYUGU010000082.1, from coordinate 1,986 downwards.
CACCTTGGTGCTTAGCGTCATTGAAATGATTAGCCGGGGGGGTTGCGGGATTTCGATTTTTTCCGTAACTTTGTGGACGATATGGAACCATTTATTCATCTTCACGTCCACACACAATATTCGATTCTTGACGGTCAGGCCTCGGTGAAGGCGCTGGTCGACAAGGCTATTGCCGACGGGATGCCCGGCCTGGCAATCACCGACCATGGCAACATGTTCGGCATCAAGGAATTTTTCAACTATGTAAATAAGGTCAACAAAGGCCTCAAGGAAGAGGGAAAGCCTGAATTTAAACCGATTTTCGGTTGCGAAATGTATGTCGCAAACGAATCGAAAACCACACATACCGACAAAAAAGACACGGGCCGCCACCTTGTGGTCCTCGCCAAGAACGAAACCGGCTATCATAACCTGATAAAGATTGTCAGCGACGCCTGGACCGACGGCTATTACGGACATCCGCGAACCGACAAGGCCGACCTGGCTGCCCACCGCGAGGGTTTGATTATCTGCTCGGCCTGTCTGGGCGGCGAAATTCCGCGCCTGATTCAATCGGGCCAAATCGACGAGGCCGAAAAGAGCATCCTCTGGTTCAAGGAAACTTTTGGCGAAGACTACTACATTGAGTTGCAGCGACATAAAGCCACGGTTCCGCGCGCTAACCACGACGTATTTCCCATTCAGCAGGAGGTCAACAAGACCCTCATTGAACTGGCCCGAAAACATAATATCAAACTGATCTGCACCAACGACGTCCATTTTGTCAACGAGGAAGACGCCGAGGCCCACGACCGACTTATCTGCGTCAGCACTGGCAAGGACCTCAACGACCCCAAACGTATGCTCTACACCAAGCAGGAATGGATGAAGTCGACCGCAGAGATGAACGAACTTTTTGCCGACATCCCGGAGGCCTTGAGCAACACAATCGAGATTCTCGATAAGGTAACGCCCTATTCGATTGACCATAAGCCGATTTTGCCCAACTTCCCGCTGCCCGACGGCTTCACGGACAATGACGACTATCTCCGCTACCTGACCTATCAGGGCGCCTATCGCCGCTGGGGCAAGGAGTTGACCGACGAGCAGAAAGAGCGCATCGACTTTGAACTCGACACCATCAAGAATATGGGCTTCCCGGGCTACTTCCTTATCGTGCAGGACTTTATCGCCGCCGGGCGCCAGCGCGGAGTGAGCATTGGCCCGGGGCGTGGCTCGGCTGCGGGTTCGGCCGTGGCCTACTGTCTGGACATCACGCAGATTGACCCAATCAAGTATGACCTGCTTTTCGAACGCTTCCTCAACCCCGACCGTATCTCGCTGCCCGATATCGATATCGACTTCGACGACGACGGGCGCTCCGACGTGCTCGCCTACGTAACGGAAAAGTATGGAGCAGAGAAGGTTGCGCGCATTATTACTTACGGCACGATGGCCGCCAAGAGCGCAATCAAGGACGTTGCGCGAGTTGAGCAACTGCCCCTCCCTGAGAGCAACCGCCTGGCCAATCTCGTCCCGAAGCGTATGCCCGAAGTCAACGGCAAGGAACTCAAATGTAACCTCAAGAACTGTTATGAATACGTCCCGGAGTTCAAAGACGAACTCCGCAGTTCCAACCCGCTGATTCAAAGCACTCTGAAATATGCCCGCGAACTTGAGGGCAACGTCCGCAGCACGGGCGTACACGCCTGTGGCGTAATTATCTGTCGCGACGCCGTCAGCGACTGGGTTCCCCTCTCGGTCGCAACCGATAAGGAATCGGGCATGAAGATGCTCGTGACCCAATATGAAGGCTCGGTAATTGAAGACACCGGCCTTATCAAGATGGACTTCCTCGGGCTTAAAACCCTATCAATCATCAAGGAAGCCCTCAACAACATCAAACTTACCCGGGGCGTTGACGTCGACATCGACAATATCCCTATCGACGACCCGAAGACCTATCAACTCTACTCCGAGGGACGCACAGTCGGCACTTTCCAGTTC
>CAYUGU010000081.1:0-9053 GCA_964444345.1 uncultured Bacteroides sp. | reverse complement strand
TCTGCTCAAAATCTTAAATAACCTTAACCCCGAAAAAAGTTTAAACAACTTCATTGAGTGTCTACTTGTCATTGATATGAGCCGGCGCCGAGGCGCGTGCGCTCATATAGTAGACAACAGGAATTATGAAAATGTTTAAAACGGTCGAGGTGATGAGTCCGCCGAGGATGACGCGTGCCATCGGGCTCTGTATCTCGTTTCCGGGCGTCGAACCTCCTGCGGCGAGGGGGATGAGGGCCAGGGCCGATGTCAGGGCCGTCATGATGATTGGGTTGAGGCGGTCGGCCGAGCCAAGGCGCATGGCCTCGGGCACCGACATGCCCCGGGCTACGAGCGCGTTGTAGCGGTCGACGAGCAGCATGCCGTTGCGCGTGGCGATGCCGAACAGCGAGATGAACCCGATGATTGCCGGGATGCTCACCACGCGCGAGCCGAGGCCGATTGCCGCCACGCCGCCGATCAGCGCCAGCGGCAGGTTGATCATCACGATGAGCGACTGGCGAGCGTTGCGGAACTGGTTATAGAGGAGCATGAAGATGGCAATCAGCGAGAAGAGCGAGGTGAGCAGCAGCGTGCGCGAGGCCTCCTGCTCGCTCTCGAACTGGCCGCCATATTCCACGCGGTAGCCGTCGGGGAGTTTCACCTTCTCCTCGACCGTGCGCCTGATGGTCTCGACCGCGCCGCCCAAGTCGGCACCCACCACGTTGACGCCCACCACGGCCACACGCTCCAGGTTCTCGCGGCCCACCTCGTTGGGGCCGTCGGCCACACGCACGTCGGCGATGGTCTCCAGCGGGGTCTGCGTGCCGTCGGGCAGCATGACCGGCATCTCGCGCATCGCGTCTAACGTGCCAGAATAGGCCGGGTCCATCTTCACCACGATGTCATAGACCATGTTGCCCTCATACACCTGCGAAACCTTTATGCCCTCCGAAAGCGAGGAGACAATCTCGGCAAACTGCGGCATTGTGACGCCATATAACCCCAAAATCTCGCGTCGCGGGGTGATGCGTAGCTGCGGACGCGTCGACTGCTGGGCCACGCTGATATCTTCGAGGCCTTCGATGCCTGTAAGCGCCTCCTTGATTTGCTTGCCGATGGCGTGGATGTGCGAGAGGTCGGGCCCGAACACCTTGATGGCCACGTTGGCCTGCGTGCCCGAGAGCATCGCGTCGATGCGGTGGGAGATGGGCTGGCCAATCTCGATGTTTGCGCCCTGGATCACCTTGAGTTTCTCGCGCACCTCGGCCAGCACCTCGTCTTTGGAGCGGTCGGTGAGGCGGAACGGCGCCTCGATTTCCGAGACATTGAGGCCGAGGGCATGCTCGTCGAGCTCGGCACGGCCCGTCTTGCGCGCCACGTGGTCGATTTCCTTGACCGAGAGCAGGATTTCCTCGGCCTGACGCCCGATGCGGTCGGACTCGTCGAGCGAGATGCCCGGGTAGGCGCTGACGTTGATGGTGAACGACCCCTCGTTGAAGGGGGGCAGGAACGACGACCCGAAAGTGAAGAACCAGGCGAGGGCGGCGGCGAAGGCCACCGCGGCGGAGATGATGACGGCGCGGCCATGGCGCAGCGTGGCTTCGAGCGCACGGCTGTAGAGGCGCTTCATGCCGCGCACGATGCGAGGCTCCGACTCCTTGATGCCCTGCTCGGGGAGCAGCCAGGAGCAGAGCACCGGCGTCAGCGTGAGGGCCACCAATGTCGAGGCCAACAGGGCCACGATGAAGGCGATGCCCAGGGGGATGAGCATGCGCCCCTCCATGCCGCTCAGGAAGAAGAGGGGCACGAAGCTGACGATGATGATGAGCGTTGAGTTGAGAATGGGCATGCGCACCTCGCGCGAGGCGTCGAACACCACGCGGAGCTTCGGCTTGCGCTCGCCGTCGGGCAGCGCGGAGTTATGGCGCAGACGTTTGAACACGTTCTCCACATCCACTATGGCGTCATCCACCAATGAGCCGATGGCGATGGCGATGCCGCCGATGCTCATGGTGTTGATGGTGAGGCCCATGAAGTGGAGCACGAGCAGCGTCATGATGAGCGAGAGGGGGATGGTGACAATCGAGATGAGCGTGGTGCGCGGGTTCATCAGGAAGATGAAGAGCACGATGCAGACGAAAATGGCACCCTCGATGAGGCTGCTGCGGATGTTGCCGATCGAGGCGTCGATGAAGTTCTGCTGGCGGTAGAGGTCGGTGTGGAGCGTCACGTCTGCGGGCAGCGAAGGCTGCAGGGTCTCGATGGCCTTGTCGACCTCGGCGGTGAGCGAGATTGTGCCCGTGTCGGGCTGCTTGGTGACGGTCATCAGCACGCCGGGGTGGCCCGAAATGGAGGCTGTGCCGGTGACGGGAAACTGTGCGCCGGTGCGGACGTCGGCCACATTCTCGAGCAGCACGGCGGGTTGGCCGGGGAGGGCCTTGACGACGGTCTTGCCGAGTTCGGCGGGGTCGCGGGTGGTGAGCGTGCCGCGTATCAGGTATTCGTTGCCGTAATCGTAGATGGCACCGCCGGGGGCGTTGTCGTTGACGCCGGCAAGGGCTGCTGTCACCTCATCGAGTGCGACGCCATACTGCTGCATGCGGCGCGGGTCGAGAAGAATCTGGTATTCCTTGACGTCGCCGCCTATCACCGACACCTGCGCGACGCCCTTGATGGGCGCCAGACGCGGGGCGATGCGCGAGTCGGCGATGCCGCGCAGCTCGATGGGCGAGAGCGAGTCGGAGGTCAGGCCCACGAAAATCACCTCGCCGAGCACCGATGTGGGCGGACCCATAACGGGTTGCCCGGCCCCCTGCGGAAGGTTGATTCCCGCAAGGCGCTCCGAGACGTTCTGGCGCGCGCGGTATGGCTCGGTGTCCCAGTCGAACTCCACCCACACCACAGAGAAACCGTTGGTGGAGTTGCTTCGGATGCGCCTCATCCCGGCCACGCCGTTGAGGGCCGTCTCGATGGGGAAGGTCACCTGCTGCTCCACCTCCTCGGCGGCCATGCCGGGGGCCTCGGTCATCACCGTCACGGTTGGCGCGTTGAGGTCGGGAAAGACATCGACCTCCATTCGGCCCACCAGGTAAGAGCCGGCCACGACAATCAGGGCCACAATGACGGCCACGAGGATGCGGTTGCGGAGAGAGAAAGCGATTATCTTGTCAAGCATGGTGCGTCCTTCGGTTTAATGGTGATGGGAGTGTCCCTGGATTGCCGAGCCCATTCCGGCCATCCGGATTCGCGCGGCACCCTGCGTCACGACTTCGTCGCCGGCGCGGAGGCCTGCGGTGATTTCGGTGCGCGAGCCGTCGGTGGCGCCGAGACGCACTTCGGTCTTCCGGAAAACCTCGTGTTCATCGGGGATTTTGACATAGACATAGTAGAATCCGCCCTCCTCGACAAGGGCGGTCGCGGGCACGGAAATCACGTCGGCGCGTGCCGGACCAAGGAGCCAGGTCTCCACCACCGAGCCGCTGCCGAGTCCCCCGGGATTGTCAAACTCGATATAGACCGGGAGGAAATGTGAAGTGGCGGACGGAGTGGCCGAGGCGGTGAGCACCTTGGGGGAGTGGGCCGCCAGGGAGAGGGTGCGGTCGGAGCCGGGTACCCGGATGTTGGCGCCCGAGACGAGATGGATGAAGTCGCGGTGCCGTTCGCTGACGTCGGCGCGGAGCAGCAGGCGGCGGTTGGTGGCCACGGTGGCAAGCGGGTCGCCCATGTTTACGAACTGGCCCGGCGCCACGTTGACGTCCACCAGGAACCCGGCGATCGGCGAGGCGACACCGGTGGCCGAGGCTGTGCGGGCACCGACGGTCGAGCTGGCGGCGCGTGCGCGGTCATATTCGGCGCGGAGGCGCTCGTATTCGGTGCGGGTGATGAGATTGTCGGCAAGGAGGCGTTCGGCGCGTTCGAAAGCCAATTTCGCCGCCTCGGTGTCAACCCGGAGCGTGGCCGTGGGGTCGGCCTGCTCAAGGCCCTTGGATGAGATTGAGAAGAGCGGCTGGCCTGTGCTGACGCTCTGCCCGGCCACGATGCCCGAGCTGAACGAGACGATGCCCGACGCGGGGGCTGAGATCATGCGCTCGGTGCCACGGCTGTTCTCTATGACGCCCGAGGTCTTGACGGCCTCGCGGAACTCGCCCGGCATGACCGGCTCGGTGGTGATTCCGGCACTTTCCACGGCTTCGTGGGTCATCTCGACCACGTCGCCCTTGGCTCCATGCTCATGTTCACTGCTCTCCTGCCGGGTTTCGGCCTCATGGTCGTGCCCTTCGTGGTCGTGGTCATGGTCGCCGGTGCATGCGGCGAATAGCCCCGTCAGCAATATCACTGCGAAAATATATGGCTTTCTCATCTCATTGGTCAGGTTGGGGATACGAAGTTGTTTAAACTTTTTACGAAAACTAAAGAAGTGTTAAATATGTTTTCTTCGGGTTAATCTTCATTAAGCTTTTGGCATCTTTTAATTCTTTCATCAGTCGCATACCCCGGTATGCTCCTTCTTCAAGAATTAAAATCTGCTCAAAATCTTAATGAACCTTAACCCCGAAAAAAGTTTAAACAACTTCTTCAGATGGCAAAAGTAAACAAAAAATCATGCACATCGTGTGCATGATTGGTAATGTGATGGTTATCAGGAAGGAAGATGGTCAGCGGAGTTCGAAGGTGAGGGCCGAGGGGAGTTCTTTCTTGCCCCAGGGGCCACGGTAGAAGAAGCCCGACTGGTGGTAGAGGGTCCAGTAGGAGGTCTCGGCCCCGTGGCCGAGCTGGATGCGTATGTTGCCGTTGCGGTCCATGTATCCGTTGGCGTCGAGGCGTATGTTCTTCTCGTTGGTGTAGCGGCCATGAATCTCTCCGTTGGGTTCGAGGTATGCATCGAGCATGACGTCAGAATGGCTTATGAAACCTTTGCCGTATACGCGGTATCCGCCATGTGTGGTGTATGTGGCGGGGAAACCGTCGCCGAGATGCAGCTCGCGGATTCGCTCGGAGAGGTTGTCTCGGTTCACGAGGTCCATCAGCCAGACAGCCCCTGTGATGGCCGGGGCAGAGGGTGAGGCCTTCACATCGCCCGGGTTGGGCGCGTCGCCCGGGCGGGAGCGGTTGTCGCTTATCATGGGCTGCGGGGCGGGCTGCCCTTGAGGGGCGGGGTGCTTCGACATGGTGAGTATCAGAAACACGATGCCGAACACGAACAGAGTCCCGGCGGCGCAGAGGGCGACCCAGAGGCCGGTGTTAGACTTCTTTGGCGTGGGTGCTTGCGGGCGCGGGATGGTGGTGTTGACCGACGTGTCGGGAGAGGTACCCTGCTGCTCCTCGATGATGAAGTCGCCGTAATCCACGCGCGTAGGTTGCGAATGTGGGTTGCCTCCCGGCTGCGACTGCAGGAGGTTGCCGCAAGACTGGCAGCGCCAGGCCGTTGGCGTGACCGGGGCGCCGCAATAGGGGCACCATGTGTGGGAGGGATGCGTGTTCATATGTCGAGCTGGGATGAGAGGGTGAGTTTGCGGGTGGTGTGCACGTTGCTGACGCTTTCGAGCACGGGCATCAGGTCGGAATAGGCATGGGCGAGGATGACGAAGTTGAAGTCGGTGAGCTTCTTGTCGTAGTCATACTCGACGAAATATGTGGAGAGGTGGATGCCGTAGCGGTCGAACACCTTGCGGTAGTCGTCGATGTCGTGCAGTATGCCGTCGGCGGTCAGATTGATCACCTTTGCCACCTGGCCGACGCCCCGGCGCTTCTCGTAATGCTCGAAGGCCACGAGCGTGAGCAGGATGAGCATTGTGGCGCCGATGGAGATAAGATACATGCCGATGCCGACCGCCATGCCGATGATTGCGGTCATCCAGATGCCGGCGGCGGTGGTTAGACCCCGCACGGCCCCCTTCATGTGGATCATGGCGCCGCCGCCGATGAAGCCGATGCCGGTGATCACCTGCGCGGCGATACGGCCCGGGTCGCCGTTCTTGAGGCCGAGGTATACCTGCGGCACATAGATGGAGAGCAGCATCGCCAGGCATGAGCCCATCGAGATGAGCGTGAACGTGCGGATGCCGGCAATCTGGCCCTTGCGCTTCCGCTCGGCGCCGACGGCCATGCCGAGCAGCATGCTCAGCACGAGGCGGAACATGCTGTTGGTCATGTTCACCTCAAGCGAGTTGATGCTTTCCCAAACTGATCTGATGATTTCGAGCATATGCAAAATTAATTAAAATTTTGCATATGAACATTATTTTGGGGCGGATATTTGCCGAGTCGGGTAAATATGCTTATCTTTGCATTGCGAGAGGGCCGTCCCGGTGGCGGGAAGCCCCCCGGCAACCTAACCTGACATACCTGGTGAAAGACGAAGAACAGGCCACTTCTGCGAGCGGGGAGCCCCCCGTGCAGGATGCAACTGCGCCGGCGCGAGATGTCGCCGGCGACGCCGTAGGCGTGCCCCGCTGGTACGTGGCGGTGGTCACAAACAATAACGAGAAGGCCGTCGCCGGCCGGCTTGCCGACATGGGCCACGAGGTGTTTGTGGCCATGCAGCCGACGCTGCGCGTGTGGCGCAACGGCCGCAAGGCGATGGTCGACAAGGTGATCATACCGACGTTCGTGTTCGTGCGGTGCACGGAGGCCGAGCGCCGGCAGATCGTGGCGTTGCCCTACATCCGGCGGTTCCTTGCCGACCGTGCGCGTGCTGTCAAAGGCATGGTGGCGCCTCCGGCCGTCATCGCGCAGCGCGAGATCGACACGCTGCGCTTCATGCTCGGCCAGAGCGACTACCCGGTCGAGCTGACCCAGAGCCGCTATCGCCCCGGCGACAAGGTGCGCGTGATTCGCGGGGCCCTGTTGGGCCTTGAGGGCGAGGTGCTGCGCCCGGCCGACGGCCCCGGTGCGCCCGACGCCGAATTGGTGGTTCGCCTCGACATCCTCGGCGCGGCCCGCGTCACCGTCCCCCTCACCGACATCGCCCCCGCCCCCTGACCCCTTAGAACAATCCCTGCCTATGAAAGTCGAAATATTAAAATTAGGCCCCATCCGCAATGCCCGGATTGACCTGAAGCCCCTGACTGTCTTTACCGGAGCATCCGGACTCGGCAAAAGCTATGCCTCACTGGCATGTTTCTACGTTTTTGAGGTCTTTGCCGGCTCCCGGTTCGAGGCGCTTGTGACGGAGAAACTGGGTCCTGACGTGCGGAGACTCTGGGAGGAGACCGCCAATGACGGGGTGATATTTCAGATTACATTCCGGGAATTGCTGGCCTGGTGTGAAGAGGACGTGGTGCGCTACATCTCATATATGACCGGCAACCCTACGCTGGAAGGTGAAATCAGATATTCGTTCGGCGTTGATGAGGACACGGTGTTCACCATCCGGAAAAATGAGACCACCCAGGAGATGGACGGCAAGCCCATCACGGTGCGCCAGCTTACTTGCAATAATGCCGAGATCACCTTGCCGACTGGCATGCAGATAGCCACCGTCTTTTTCTCCTCGGTGCTTGCATCGGCTCTGCGTCAGGCGGTTGATTCGCAGACGTATTCCTTTATGACCGAGGCGATAGTGCTGCCTCCGTCGCGCGGCGCCATCATGGACTGTGTGAGCCGACCTAAATTCCGGGCCGGCCTCTATCATAAATTCTACGACTTCAAGGAGCGGCTTCTGAGTAATTACTACATGTCGTTGCCGAGCACGCAAGACGAGCAGATCATGCAGCGTGCGTCACGGGCCATCAATGGAGAACTACGGCTTGAGGACGGCGAGATATTCTACAGTTGGACCACCTCGAAGCGTATCCCTCTGTCGGCTACCGCCTCATCGATAAAGGAACTCGCTCCCTATCTTTTATGGCTAAGCTCGATATGGACATTCGGCACGGGCGTGCTGTTCGAGGAGCCGGAGGCACATCTCCACCCGTCGCGCCAGATGGGTGTGGCCGACACTTTCGGCTTCTTGCTCGGCATGCATGGCCAGTTGATCATCACCACTCATTCGGATTATCTCATCAAACGCATCAATCAGCTCTGCCGCCTCTGGCAGCTTGACCAGCGCAACCCGACCGGAGTGGAGGAGATATTACAAAAGCATGACATCGACCAGCAGTCGCTGATTGACCCGGCCAAGATGTCGGCATATCTGCTGGTGGGCAATGAGGATGGCACGACCGAGGTACGGAGCATCCATACCCGCGACGGCATCTCATTTGAGTCGTTCGAGAAAGTGATAGACTCCGAGTTCGAGTTGACTGACGACATCGAGACCAAGGAGAGAGAATCATCAGATATCATCGAGCCTTTCTGATGCAGGCAATCCGTAATTCTATTTTGGCTCTGTTCCCGGAGAGAGGCCCGATGCTTGTCGACATGGGGGATTGTTCGCACATCGAGGAGCGCGACCCGGGTGCCTCTTTCACAGGTCTCACCTGGAAAGGAGCCTACTTCCTTACGTTGAATCCACAGATTGCAAAAGACATGACCGGGTTCTTCTCTTCCTACAAGGCACGTCCCGTATTCTTCAAAGATTGCGATGGCATCACCATGTTTGAGGAGAACGACCGTCGCTATATGTTCCTTTCGGAATTGAAAAGTTCGTTTGACACTGACCGTATAGCAGAGGCCAAGACCCAGATTTTATCTTCATTCCTCAAGATCAACATGTTGCTGACACTTACCCAGTATTGGCAATTGGAGAATACGCGGGTAAAAGGCTTCATCGTGGCTCCTCCACCCAGAGATCCTGATAAAGTATCAGAATGGAAACGCGACTGGCAGAAGAGCAAATATGCTTCTCCCGGAAAACGCCAAAAGTATAATGCATCGGTGTTCTGTGGCCAATTACTATGGCACGCAGAGAAAGGGCGTCCCTTGCGTCTGACGCCGGAGTCATCTTTTCATCTCGGTCCGTGTCGGCTTGGCAGCCGTGGTATTTTCGACAGCATGGACCTCTATTACGTTCCAGTACCTGTCGGCCAGCAGCAGCTGACCCTGAACGTCACCGACTACCTCCCCTGACCCCCTTTGACTGACGGCATGGCTGAATCGCGAATGCAGAAGACATTGCTCAACGCCCGGGT
>CAYUGU010000080.1:0-9318 GCA_964444345.1 uncultured Bacteroides sp. | reverse complement strand
TGGGACATCGACGCAATGGCCGACGCCATCTACTCGATCATCACCTATCCGGCAATGCACGACCAACTCAAGGAGGCCGGACTCCACGAGGTCAATCAAATCACCTGGCAAAAAGCCGGTCAGAAAGTAATCGACATATATAATAAGGTACTCAACCGCTCATAATTACGTTAACTAACCCTAAAGTTCAAGATATGAAAGCCATCAATTTCATCTTCAATATCCATCAGCCGTTTCGCCTGAAAAGATACCGCTTCTTCGAAATCGGCAACGACCATTACTATTACGATGACTTCGCCAACGAAGACATCTTCTCGCGCATTGCCCAGCGCTCCTATATCCCCGCCGCCGAAACCCTCCTGCGCATGATTGAGGACACCAAAGGCAAGTTCCGCTGCGCTATCTCCATTTCGGGCGACGCCCTGGAGCAGACCGAGCAGTACGCTCCGGAGTTTATGGACCTGCTGAAGAAACTTGCCGATACCGGCAAAGTTGAATTCCTCGGTATGCCCTACCCCAACTCCCTCGCCTCCCTCTCTGACGACCCCGAGGAGTTCATGACTCAGGTTCGCGTTCATGCCGAAAAAATCAAGACCCTCTTCGGCCAGACCGTAAAGGTTGTGCGCAACACCGAACTCATCTACTCCGACGAAATCGCCCCCCTCTTCCTCGAACTCGGTTTCAAGGGATGCGTGACCGAAGGCGCCAAGCACGTACTCGGCTGGAAGAGCCCCAACTACGTCTACTCCGCCGCCTCGGCTCCCAAACTCAAACTCCTGCTCAATAACGCCAAACTCAGCGACGACATTGCACGCCGATTCTCCGACACTTCCTGGGGCGGCTACCCCCTGACGGCCGATAAATATATCGACTGGATCGCCTCCACCCCAGCCGAGGAGCAGATAATCAACATCTGCCTCAATATGGAGACCTTTGGCGAACTCCAGCCCCGCGAAACCGGCATCTTCCAGTTCCTCGAAGCGCTCCCCCGCTTTGCCGCTGAACGCGGAATCGACTTCTGGACCCCCTCCGAGGCCGTCAGCAAACTCAAACCCGTTGACTCGCTGCCGGTAGGCCACCCGATTTCGGCCGTCGACGATAGCCGCGACGTCAGCGCATGGCTCGGCAACCGCCTCCAGCACGAAGCCTTCGACAAACTCTACTCCGTGGCCGAACGCGTACGCCTCTGCGACGACCGCCGCCTGAAGATGGACTACTGGTATCTCCAGGGTGCCGACCATTTCTACTATATGTCGACCAAAAACTTCGCCGACGGAGCCGCCGCTGCCAACTTCTCGCCCTACGGCTCTCCCTACGAAGCCTTCACAAACTATATGAACGTCCTGGCCGACTTCATCGTGCGCGTCGAAGAACAATACCCCATGGACATTGAAAACGAAGAACTCAATGCCCTGCTGACCACCATCCGCAATCAGGCCACCGAAATCGAGGCCCTGACCAAGGAAAACGCCTCGCTCAAGCGCTCCGTCGAGCAATTCAACGTTGAACATAACCTTCGCCCCGCCGCCAAGAAAGTCACCAAAGCCGAAAAGGCCCTCAACCCCGAAGGCATAGTCGACGTAAAAGCCAAGACCGTCAAGAAGGCCGCCAAAAAGGCCCCCGCCAAAAAGAAATAATTCCCTCATCACAAATAAAAAAACGGACCGGTCAGACAAGTCAGACCGGTCCGTTTTTTCATTTACAGGGATTTGCACGCGCCCTCGCGTGCATGGCGCGGAAGCGCCAATATGCCGGGTCTAACCGGCTATTGTTCAAAGACGCTTACGCGTCTGCCACGCGGGGGCGCGTGGCTATCCCCCCCCCGTTTTGGCCTACAATATAACTTGCTGTTTTTCAGGCATTTAGGGGGGGGGTAATTAAATTTTATTAAGAAATTGTTGCATTTGTTTAAAAATTTTTAACTAACTTTGCGGCTTAAAGCCTTATAGGTACACTTTCAATTTTATTTATTTATCCATTTTTTCCATCACACTAAGGTATGAAAAAGTTATTGTTTTTTCTCCTTTCGGTAGTAATGTGTTCAGCCGCTATCTACGCGCAGCAGCCCGAACGCATAATTACCGGCACCGTCCTCTCAGCAGAAGATGACGAGCCTATGGTGGGCGCAACCGTAACCCCCTATCCGAAGGGCTCCGGTAACGCAACCGCCACGGATATCGACGGCATGTTTGCCGTTTCGGTAACTCCTAACTGTACGGAACTTCACGTAACCTTTGTGGGTATGAAACCGGAAGCCGTTAAGGTTGGTACCTCGCCTATGGTTATCAAACTCAGCGCTGCCGAAAATCGCCTCGACGAGGTGATTGCCGTGGCATATGGCACGGCCAAGCGCAGCGAATATACCGGTTCTGCCTCCGTAGTGAAGGCCGACCAGATTTCTGACGCTCTCGTTTCGTCCGTAACCTCCGTGCTCAACGGTAAGGTTGCCGGCGTGCAGACCCTTTCGAGCAACGGCGCCCCCGGCGAGGCTCCCTCAATCCGCATTCGCGGCGTCGGCTCAATCAACGCCTCTTCGAATCCTCTGATCGTGCTCGATGGTGTGCCCTTCGACGGAACGATGGCCGACATTGCTCCGAGCGACGTTGAATCGATGACCGTCCTCAAGGACGCCGCCTCTACCGCCCTCTATGGTGCCCGCGGCGCCAACGGCGTTGTGCTTATCACCACCAAGCGCGGCTCGTCGGGCGAGGCTCAGGTGACCTTCGACGCCCGCTGGGGTGCTAACTCGCGCGGTATTCCTAACTACAACGTAATCAAGAATACCAACCAGTATTACGAACTGGCCTACGAAGCTCTCTATAACGAAGCATACTTCAACACCGCCGCAACCGCCGGCAACGCCCTCGAATCATGGCGTTCCGCAGCCAACTCGGTTTATACCGCTACCGGCTATAAGGTCTACACCATCCCCGCCGGCGAATATCTCATAGGCCGCAACGGCAAGGTGAACCCCAACGCCACCCTCGGCTACTCTGACGGCGTCAACTACTTTACCCCCGATGACTGGAGCAAATACTCATTTACCAACGGTCTGCGTCAGGAATACAACCTCGGCATTTCGGGCGGCACCGACAAGATGAAATATTTCGTCAGCGCCTCTTACCTCGGCAACGAAGGTATTATCGTTAACTCCGACTACAACCGCTTCAGCACCCGTGCCACCGTTGACTATCAGGCTAAGTCTTGGCTCAAAATCGGCACGAGCATGAACTACACCTACAGCGCCTCGAACACTCCCGGCGATATGACTCTTGATTACCCGACCTCATCGGGCAACGCCTTCTTCATCGCCAACCAGATGGCCCCCGTCTACCCGATGTTTGTACGCTCGGCCGACGGTCAGATTATGCACAACGAACTCTACGGCCACCGCATTTACGACTATGGCGACGGCACCTCGACCGCATACACCCGCAACTTCATGTCGATGGCCAACCCGATCGGCGACCTCTTCTATAATAAGGATGAATATCTTACCGACGTGTTCGACGGAAAATGGTACGCAACATTAACCCCCGTCGAAGGACTCACAATCACGGGTAACGCCGGCTACTATCTGACTAACATGCGCTATCACGGCCTGACCAATCCCTTCTATGGCCAGTCGGCCGCATCTCACGGTTCCGCCTATCAGTATGCACAGCGCACCCGTTCAATCAACTGGCAGGCTCTGGCTTCCTATAACCACACCTTCAACGATGTCCACAATATGGACCTTATGGTCGGTTATGAAACCTACAACCTCGAACGCGAATCGGTTAGCGCTATCGGTTACAACCTCTATGACCCGAACGGCTGGTATGTTGACAACACTATCGACGAACGCCGCGGCTACGGCGACCGCGACATTCAGTATACCACCCGTGGCATCCTTGCCCGCGCCAAATATAACTACGCCCAGCGCTACTTCGGCCACGTTTCTTATCGTCGCGACGCTTCTTCACGCTTCGCTCCCGGCCACCGTTGGGGTAACTTCTTCTCCGTATCGGCCGCTTGGGATATCGCCAAGGAATCGTTTATGGAACCCGCAGCCGGAATCGTCGACCAGTTGAAGTTCAAAGCCTCGTTCGGCCAGAACGGTAACGACAATCTCGGCTCTGCCGTAGCCTACTATTACGCTTGGCAAGACCAGTATAAGATTACCGGCGCCGACGGCGTTTGGAGCGATGCCACTCTTTACTTCAAGGGTAACAAGGACATCACCTGGGAAAAATCGAACGCCTTCAATATCGGCTTCGACTTCAGCCTCTTCAACGGCAAACTCGACGGTACGATTGAATACTATCAGCGTCAGGTTTCCGATATGCTCTTCTTCCTCCCGACCGCTCCCTCGCTCGGCTACTCTTCTTTCCCCGCCAACGTAGGCTCTATGCGCAACAACGGCTTCGAAATTGAACTCAACTACAACATCTTCAACACCAAGAACTTCACTTGGAGCGTAAACGCCAACCTGACCTCAGGCGCCAACAAAATCATCAGCCTCCCGAAGGAACTCGTCAAGGACGGTCAGTGGATCGACGGCTCGCGTATCTACAAGAAAGGTCACAGTATGTATAACATCCTGCTGGTTGAATATGCCGGTGTAAGCGAAGAAACCGGTGAAGCCCTCTACTGGGCCAATATGGCTGACGGAACCCGCCAGAAGACCACCGACTTTCAGGCTTGCTACAGCGGCAACGCCGACAAGGGCATTCTCGAGAGCCGTAAGGAAACCGGCAACCTCATGCCGAAGGTTTACGGTGGTTTCGGAACCACTCTCTATGCCTATGGCGTTGACTTCAGCATGAGCTTCTCTTATCAGGCCGGCGGTCACCTCATCGACTATACCTATCTGGACCTGATGCACAACTGCGCTGAAAGTCTCGTAGGTAACAACCTCCACGTCGATGCCCTCAAGCGCTGGACCCCGGAGAACACCAAGACCAACGTGCCCCGTATCGACGCGGCCGACTACTACACCAACTCAACGTCGACCCGCTTCCTGACCTCAAGCGACTACCTCTCGCTCAACAACATCACCCTCGGTTACACCTTCCCCCAGAAGTGGACTCGCCAGATCGGCATCGAAAGCATCCGCCTCTATGGCGCAGCCGAAAACGTTGCCCTCTGGACCGCACGTCGCGGTCTCGACCCCCGTCAGGGTTACTTATCCTCCGAGAACTCAACTTACTCACCTATGCGCACCATCTCGGGCGGCATCAAGGTGCAGTTCTAAATGTTTAATCCTCAATTCAGAATCGAAAAATGAAATCAAAATATTTGCTTTTCCCGGTTCTCGGCGTGATGGCTTCCCTGACGGGCTGCTATGACATGGACACCCTGCCCTACTCGCAGAACATCACCGAGGAACAAAAGGTTGCCGCCAAGGAGAACAACCCCGAGATGGCCCAGGCCTCCATCACCGGTATTACGGCCCAGTTCTCAAACTATATGTCAGTCCTCGACACCGAAGACCATACCGACTTCGGCTACCCGTCAGTTATGCTCGGCAGCGACTGTCGCGGCATTGACCTCGTATCGCCCTATACCGGCTACAATCAGTTCCTCTATCAGTCTGCCATGTCAGACTGTCGCGTCACCAGCGAAGGCACTCAGATTGCGTGGACCACATGCTACAGCCAGATTTTCGCAGCCAACGCCGCAATCAAAGCCATCAATCCTGAGACTGAAGACCCCGAACTCCAGTTCTATTTGGCTCAGGCAAAGGCTATCCGCGCGTTCGACTATCTTACGCTCGCCCAGACCTATCAGTTCACCTACAAGGGCAACGAAGACAAGCCTTGCGTAATGCTCATCACGGAGAAGAACGAAGAAGAAGTGGCCAAAAACGGTTGCACCCGCTCGACCGTCGAAGCCATCTACGCTCAAATCAAGGAAGACCTCGATGAAGCTATTTACCTGCTGAAGGAATCAGATCTCAAACCCTCGGACGTCCTTGAGTCTCAGCCCAAGCGTTTCCTATCGCTTGCCGCTGCCTACGGTCTGCGTGCCCGCATGAACCTCATCAAGAACGAATGGGACGACGCTGCCGCCGACGCCCAGGCTGCTATCAGCAACTTCTCCGGCCAGCCCCTCTCGCTTGAATCGGCCAAAGGCCCCGGCTTCACCTCGCTCAGCGAAAGCAACTGGATGTGGGGTATCGCAATCGCTCCCACCGACCGCGTCGTAACCTCCAAGATTGTCAACTGGCCCTCTCACATGGGTTCACTCAACTATGGTTACGCTACCGCAGGTTCATGGCGTTCAATCAACATAGCCCTCTACAACTGGATTCCCGCATCCGACGTGCGCAAAACCTGGTTCCTTGACGGCGAAGGCTACAGCGACGGCCTCAACCAGACCCAGCAGGCCTTCCTCGACGGTCGCGGCGCCCCTGCCTACACTCAGGTCAAGTTCGACTCCTACGAGGGCGTAATCTTCCAGTCGGTCAACGCTAACGACATCCCCCTGATGCGTATCGAGGAAATGCACTATATCCTTGCCGAAGCGCAGGCTATGGGTTCCGCAGGTCCCGCCGCCGGCGCCCAGACCCTCGTTAACTTCGTCAAGACCTACCGCAACCCGAAATATGCCTTCAACGGAAGTTCGGCCGAACAAGTTCAGGACGAAATCTGGATGCAACGCCGCATCGAACTCTGGGGCGAAGGTCTGACCACCTTCGACATGATGCGCCTCAAAAAGCCGTTTGACCGCCGTGGAGGTGGTTGGCCCGCAATCTTCTGCTATAACGTTGCGCCCGACGACCCCGTGCTGCTCTACCCCATCCCCGAATCGGAAATCAACGGTAACCCTGCGTTCACCTCGGCCGACAATAACACGCCTTCAGCCCGTCCGCAGTCGGTTGACGACATCGAGGAGTAAATTAGCGTTTATTTTAAATTTCAAAATAAGCAAAATCAATGAATATCAAACATTATATCTCAGCAGCAATGCTGACGCTGGTGGGCCTCTCGTTCACCGCCTGCGACGGCAAAGATGAGCCGAAATATACCGCGGCAGCCACTCCTTCGGCCGACGCCCGCGTCTACTTTGCCAAATCAACCGTTCAACAGCCTCTCGAAACGGGCTCTCCGGAATTCACCATTCCCGTTTATCGTCCCGCCGAGGTCAGCGACCACGAACTGACCGTTCAGGTTCTCCCCTCATATGCTGAAGAGGGCGACGCCGAAATCTTCACCGTCGATCCCAACGTCACTTTTGAAGCGGGTGAAACAGCAACCGAAGTAACCGTCACCTTCGACCCCGAAGCAATCGAGCCCAAGGTTCAATACGTAATCTACCTCTCGATCGACGACGCCAACGCAAACCAGTATGGCATAGCAACCACCAAGGTTGTATGCTCACTGAAGGAGTGGGACCTCGTTACCGACGAAGCAATCTACTACGACGACCTTATTCCCTGGCTTATTGATTACCAACTTCCCGTTGACCAACTCACCGTTTCGGTCTATAAGCATATGGAACAAGAAGGCCTCTACAAGATTGAAAACCCGTATGCAACCTCCGAATATGTTGAAGCCATCGGATGTGACATCGACGAAGGCTCAATTTACTTCGTAGTTACGGACGATAACCTGGTTTACTTCCCCTACTCCGAAATCGGCATTATTGAGGAAGGCGAACCCTGGTATATCATGTCGCTCTCTTACTACTTTATGGCCGCTTATGAATTGGAAGTCACCCAAATTCCCGAAGAATACTTCGGCACATTCAATGACGGCGTAGTCACCATGAATCCCATGAACGAAGACGAAGGCGACACCTCGTTCCTCCTTGGCTTCAGCCCTGATGAAGACCCCTATGCCGCCAACTTCACCTTCAAACTCGACCTTAACGGTCAATCTTCCAATGGAGTTCCGGCAAAGAAGCAAGCCCAAAAACGCACTAATAGCGGCATTCAGAAATTGACGCCCCGCGCCCTCAAAAAGGCTATGCGCCCACTTCCCCGTAAATAACCCTACCCCTATAATCCCCTCAAAGGAGCGACCCGCCCGGGTCGCTCCTTTGCTTTTCTCCCCCCCAAAGCAAAACTCAAGGATAGCCTATGTAGGTGCCGGTCTCCGAACCGCACCACAAGGGCGACAAAAACCGCGCAAATACACTTTATCGCTGACTTTCAGCAACAAAATGGGACGATAAATCATGGAGCGGGGGCCTCCAGGCTCCCGACGAATCGCCAGATTCGTTTGGTGAGTTTTTGTCGCCCTTGAGTTCGCCGACGGAGCGGCGAACCACCCGGTCCGCTTCGCGGGAACTCGCGGGTAGTTTTGCTCCCCCCTCCCCATATTGACGCACTTATGGAGGTGCGGGTCTCCGAACCGCACCATTCGCGAGGGGTTTCGTCGACCCAGTGGTGCCGTTCGGAGACCGGCACCTCCATAGGCGTTGCAAGTTTTGCTACCCCCCCTTAAGGAGACTGGATTAGGGGGCGCGTTGACCCCGCCCCTGTGAGCGGCATTGCGGAGGCGGATTTGCGCGTTTGAGTTTTTTTTGCTAATTTTGCACTTTGATTATAAAGACTTTCGATTATGAGCGAAGAAAACAAGGATATTATCGAAGAAGGCGAAAAGAAAGGCCTTAACTTCGTTGAACAGATTGTGGCCAACGACCTGGCCGAGGGTAAAAACGGCGGACGTCTTAACACACGTTTCCCACCCGAGCCTAACGGCTATCTCCACATTGGCCACGCCAAGGCTATCTGCATGGACTTCGGCGTTGCCGAGAAGTTTGGCGGCACCTGCAACCTCCGTTTCGACGACACAAACCCCGTGAAGGAAGACGTTGAGTATGTCGACGCTATCCGCGAAGACATCCACTGGCTCGGATTCGACTGGGGCGACCGCGAATATTATGCGAGCGACTATTTCCCGAAACTCTTTGACCTGGCCGTGCGCCTCATCAAGGAGGGTAAAGCCTACGTCGATGACCAGACCTCGGAAGAAATCGCCGCACAGAAGGGCACCCCGACTCAGCCGGGCATCAACTCGCCCTATCGCGACCGCACCCCGGAGGAGAACCTCGACCTGTTCATGCGCATGAATGCGGGCGAGTTTGAGGATGGCGCCCGTGTGCTCCGCGCCAAAATCGACATGGCGAGCGACAATATGCACTTCCGCGACCCGATTATGTACCGCATAATCACGAAGTATCCCCACCACCGCACGGGCACTACCTGGAAGGTTTACCCGATGTATGACTTCGCCCACGGCCAGAGCGACTTCTTCGAGGGCGTCACCCACTCGATCTGCACCCTCGAGTTTGTGCCTCACCGCCCCCTGTACGAGTACTTCGTCAAGG
>CAYUGU010000079.1:0-9335 GCA_964444345.1 uncultured Bacteroides sp. | reverse complement strand
TCGACCCCGAACTCAACGAGAGCTACGTGCCCTACGTAATCGAGACCTCGATCGGCGTTGACCGTATGTTCCTCTCGGTTCTCTGCTCAAGTTATGAGGAGCAGCAACTCGAAGGGGGCGACAAGCGCGTGGTTCTTCACCTTCCCGCCCCGTTGGCTCCCGTGAAGTGCGCCGTGATGCCTCTGGTTAAGAAAGACGGTCTGCCCGAGAAGGCCCGCGAGATTGTCGACGACCTGAAGTTTGATTTCTCGACCCACTACGACGAGAAAGACTCCATCGGCAAGCGCTATCGCCGTCAGGACGCCATCGGTACTCCCTTCTGCATCACCGTTGACCACCAGACCCTTGAGGACAACACCGTCACTCTTCGCGAGCGCGACTCGATGGAGCAGACCCGCGTCAACATTGACGACCTTCATAAACTTATCCACAGCAGCGTGAGCATCAACTCCCTGCTGCGCAAACTTAAATAAGCCAAAAAAGTACAGCAAAATGAAAAATATCGGATGTATTATCGGTATTGTCGTAGTTGCTCTGATCGGAATCCTTTGTGCTACCGGTTGCAGCAAGTATAACTCGATGGTTACGCTCCAGAATGAGGTTGAAAACGCCTGGAGCAACGTCGAGACCCAGTATCAGCGCCGTTCAGACCTGATTCCCAACCTCGTGGAGACCGTCAAGGGTTATGCCGCCCACGAAAGCAATACCCTCCAGGCCGTGACCGAGGCTCGCTCGAAGGCAGGCTCGATTACCCTGAATGTCGACGACTTGACCGAGGAGAACCTTAAGAAGTTCAATCAGGCTCAGAATCAACTTTCCGGCGCCATGAAGTCTCTTTTGGCAGTCAGCGAGGCTTACCCGGACCTGAAGGCCAACGAGAACTTCATGAAGTTTCAGGATGAGTATGCCGGCACTGAAAACCGGATTCAATTGGCCCGCCGCGACTATAACGAGGTGGCCAAGGAGTATAACACTCAGATTTCTCTTTTCCCTAACAATATTTTCGCCGGATTTTTCGGCTTCACCAAGAAACCTTACTTCTCGGCCAATGAGGGTGCTGAAAATGCTCCTTCCGTAAAGTTCTAACCGAATGAGAAAATCATTGACCTATATTCTTGGCGCCCTCCTGCTTCCGGCCTTCTGCTCCTCCTGCATGAGCGACGAGGAGAAGACCTGGAATGACTATAAGGAATGGCGTGCGGCCAACGATAATTGGCTTCAGGAGCAGATTGCTACGGGCCAATATCAGAAGTTCACTCCCGAATGGAATGAGGAACTGAATGTGCGTATGCGCTGGCTCAACGACCGCTCGAAGACCGAGGGGAACCTGACGCCTTATTATACGTCGACGGTCGCCGTGAAGTATAAAGGGTGGCTCTATGACGGCACTCCCTTCGACTCCTCTTATCTTCAGACCGACAGCCTTGCAATCCTTAAACTCACGGGCCTTATTCCGGGCTGGGTGATAGCCATGGAGCATATGAAAGTGGGCGACAAGGTTGAACTCCTCGTGCCCTACGAGTCGGCCTACGGATCGTCGGCTATCGGGAAGATTCTTCCTTACTCGGTTTTGCGCTTCGAAATGGAGTTGAGGGATATTCCTTCCTATGAGGTCCGGCCCTGACGACCAAACTGAACTAAAAGAAGGTGGACAAATTTGTCTGCTTGCAACCACCAAATAAAAAATGCTAAAATTTTAAGAACTATGAACTACTTGTTTACGAGTGAGTCGGTTTCGGAGGGACACCCCGATAAAGTTGCCGACCAGATTTCGGACGCAGTGCTTGACCGTTTTCTTGCCTACGACCCTGAAAGTAAAGTTGCTTGCGAAACCCTTGTGACGACCGGCCAGGTTGTCATTGCCGGCGAAGTCAAGAGCGACGCCTACATTGACCTCCACGAGGTTGTACGCGACGTAATCAGCGAAATCGGCTATAACAACAGCGACCTGAAGTTTGAGGCCGAATCGTGTGGCCTCCTTTCTGCAATCCATGAGCAGAGCCGCGACATTAACCGAGGTGTTGAGCGCGAAGACCCTGAAAACCAGGGCGCCGGCGACCAGGGCATGATGTTTGGCTATGCCGTCAACGAGACTGAAAACCTGATGCCGCTCACTCTCGAACTCTCTCATCTGATTCTTCAGGAACTGAGCGAGATTCGCCGCGAAGGGAAGGTTATGACCTATCTTCGCCCCGACTCAAAGAGCCAGGTAACGGTTGAATACGACGGCGAGACCCGTCGCCCCGTCCGTATCCATACGGTCGTAGTCTCGACCCAGCACGACGAGTTTATGGACGACGATGAGGCTATGCGCGTCAAAATCGAAGAGGATGTAAAGACAATACTGATGCCCCGCGTTCTGGCTAAATTGCCTGCCGAGGTTCAGGCTCTCTATAATCCGGTCCATATCCATGTGAACCCGACCGGCAAGTTCGTAATCGGCGGACCTCACGGCGACACCGGCCTGACCGGCCGCAAAATCATTGTCGACACCTACGGAGGTCGCGGAGCCCACGGAGGCGGCGCCTTCTCCGGCAAGGACCCCTCGAAGGTTGACCGTTCGGCCGCCTATGCCGCCCGCCATATAGCAAAGAACCTCGTTGCCGCGGGAGTGGCCGACGAAGCCCTCGTTCAGGTTGCCTACGCAATCGGCGTGGCCGAACCCGTAAGCCTCTACGTCAACACCTACGGGACCGCCAAGGTCCCGATGACCGACGCCGAGATTTCCGAGAAGGTCAAGGGGCTCTTCAAGATGACCCCCCACGCAATCGAGAAGCGTTTCGGCCTGCGCAAGCCTATCTATCTCGAAACCGCTTCCTACGGCCATTTCGGACGCAAGCCCCGTAAGGTCGTCAAGGAATATAAGTCGCGCTATATGGGCGACAAGTCGGTTGAAGTTGAACTGTTTGCCTGGGAAAAACTCGATATGGTCGAGCAGGTTAAGAAAGCCTTTAACCTCGACTGATGCGCATAGATATTCTGACCGTGCTGCCTGAGATGTTGGAGTCGCCCCTGGGCTGCTCCATTCTCAAGCGTGCCCAAACCAAGGGGCTGGCCGAATTTCATGTGCATAACCTCCGGGACTATACGACCAATAAGCACCGCAAGGTCGATGACTATCCCTTCGGGGGCGAGGCCGGAATGGTAATGCAGGTTGAGCCGGTCGACCGCTGTATAGCGGCCCTCAAGGCCGAGCGCCATTATGACGAAGTGATTTTCACTTCGCCTGACGGCGAACTGCTCACTCAGCCTATGGCCAATTCGCTTTCGTTGCTTGAAAACGTCATCATACTTTGCGGCCACTATAAAGGAGTTGACTGGCGTATACGCGAGCATCTGGTGACTAAGGAAATCTCTATCGGAGACTATGTGCTTACCGGAGGGGAGATTCCCGCCGTAGTGATTGCCGACGCGATGGTGCGCCTGATTCCCGGAGTTTTGGGCGACGAGCAGAGCGCCCTGAGCGATTCGTTTCAGGACAACCTGCTTGCCCCTCCCGTTTATACCCGCCCGGCGGACTATAACGGATGGAAAGTGCCCGAAATTCTCCTGTCGGGCCATGAGGCGAAGATTGCCGAGTGGCGCCAGGAAATGTCGCTTGAACGTACTAAACGCTTACGCCCCGACCTTTTGAGATGAGCGGCGAGAAGTTACATTGTTTTGCCGGTAAGCGCTGGAGCGGCGACGCCACCTCCGCGCTTAACTCCGCGGTTGCTCAGGGTGGCATTGTCCTTACCGAAGGCGACGAAAACGTTCAGGAACGCTTTCGCCGCAACGGAATCAAGGATGTTCGCCGCCTGAACATGAGCGGATGGTTCGGCGCGCTGAATCTCAGCCGGATGATTCGCATTTCGCATCCGAGCGAGATATTGGTCTATTCGAAGTCGCTGCTCCCCAAGGTTGAGCAGGCGCTTTCGCTGGCCAAGATGTATCTGCGCGTTGAGGATATGACCGATAAGATATGTGTTCCGAAGGTTAATTTTGTCGACATCGGCGATAAACTCATCTGGATTGGCTACATAACGGAAAATTGCGGCCTGCGTGCTCTCCTGGAGGCCTTGAAGGAGATGCCGGGACGCCGGCTGAAGGTTGTCGGCGTAGGCGAGGCGAAGGTCGTTAGCCCCCTGCTGAAGTTGGCCAAGACGCCCCAACTGGCCGGAAGGGTAGAGTGGGTCGGCGAGAAGGAAGACGTATATCGCGAAATGATTGGCTGCCGCGCCGGAGTCATCACCTCGACAAATCCGCGCGAAAAGGTTGTTTTCGAAGAGTATGCTAACGCCGGCCTTCCCGTAATTTGCGGAACCACGGCCGAAGAACTGAAGTCAATGTTATGAAGAAAGTGCTGATAATCAATGGCCCCAACCTGAATCTCCTGGGGCGTCGCGAGCCCGGAATCTACGGGTCGGAGACGATGGACAAATGTCTGGAAAAACTTCGTTCGCTCGCCGAAATTGAATACTTTCAGAGCAACCATGAGGGGGCGATAATCGACCGTCTGCATGAGGTAGGGTTTGACCGGACATATGCCGGGATAGTCCTCAACGCGGGTGCGTACACTCATACGTCGCTTGCCATTGCCGACGCGATCGCCGCCATTGAACTTCCCGTAGTTGAAGTGCATATATCGAATGTACATGCGCGTGAGGCCGTGCGCCATCACTCGATGATTAGCGGCGTATGTCGCGGAGTGATTGCCGGGTTCGGGCTCGACAGTTACCGCCTGGGAGTGGAGGCCCTTATCCGTCAGTGAGTCCCGAACTTGAGGAATATATATTGGCCCATATAGAGCCTGAGCCGGAGCATCTTTCGAAACTCAACCGCCGGACTCAGTTGTATCATCTTTATCCGCGTCAATGTTCCGGGCATATGCAGGGGCGGCTTCTTTCGATGCTTAGCCATATGATTGGCCCGCGCCGAATCCTCGAACTCGGAACGTTCACGGGCTATTCCGCCCTCTGTCTGGCCGAGGGCCTGACCGACGGCGGCGAACTCCATACGGTCGAGCATAATGACGAGGATGAGGCCCAATTGCGCGAACTTTTCGAGACCCGTGACCCGAGGATTCATCTCCATATCGGCGATGCGTCGGAGATGATTAAGGTGCTCAAGGACGACTGGGACCTCGTGTTTATCGACGCCAATAAGCGCGAATATGTGACCTACCTCGAATTGCTGTTGCCCGGACTTCGTTCCGGCGCTTTCATCTTGGCTGACAATACCTTATGGGACAATAAGGTAGTAGAGCCGGGAATCCACGACGCCCAGACCGAGGGAATTAAGGAGTTTAACCGGCTGGTGAGGAATATGGCCGAGAAGTTACATCCCGTTATTTTGCCGATACGCGACGGAATGACCTTAATGAGAGTTGATTAAATGGAACAGTATCAAGAACTTAAAACTATAAGCAAGGAAGAACTCGGAGCATTGCCTGCCGAGGAATTTAAGGGGCGCATCGTCGTTGTGCAGTCAGAGATGATGGCGGCTAAGGCTTTGCGTTATCTGATGGACCAGCCGATTGTTGGCTTCGATACCGAAACTCGACCTTCTTTCCGCAAGGGAGAAGTGCATAAAGTTGCCCTCATCCAACTCTCGACCGAAGATACCTGCTTCCTTATCCGCCTTAATCGGCTTGGGATTTTCCCCCTTTTGCGGGAGTTTCTTGAAAGCGAAAACGTCAAAAAAATTGGGCTTTCAACCAAAGACGATTTTCATGCGCTCAATCGCCTCGCGCCGGTTGAACCGAAGGGGTTTGTAGAACTTCAGAATCTTGTCAAGACGCAGGGAATAGGCGAGGCGAGCCTCACGAAAATTTACGCTCTTCTTTTCGGTAAACGCATCTCGAAAGGCCAGCGCCTGACGAACTGGGAAGCAACCGAACTGACCGAAGCCCAACAGCGCTATGCCGCTCTCGACGCCTGGGCCTGCCTGAGAATCTACTCCAGCCTATGCTCCCCGGCTGATTGATTATACTTGCCAGATGCGGTCGAGCACCGGCATATATGAGTGCGGTACGGAGCCGATTTGGAGCGCGTAGAAGCGTGTGCCGAGGGCTTGTTCGCGTTGAATCTTTTTTCGCGTTTCGGGAATGGGGTCCGGGAACTGCAGGTCAGAGATTATCAACACGTCGCCCATTTCAAATGTGCCCTGTTGGAGCACCTGAAGGGCTTCGGAGAGCATTTGCTCGCCGTCGGTCCCTCCGGAGAATCCATTTTCCAAAAAAGAGTCCAGAAGGCCCCAATTGCGCGGCTTGGAAAGGTCGATTGAGCGGGCGCGCACTGAGAAACTTATCAGGAAGCACGGACGTTTTTGTTTCTTGGCCATTCGGAGCAATTGCCTGAGGAGGGAGAAGGCGATTTTGAGCGGCTGGCCCGTCATTGACCCGCTGGTGTCGATGCTGACAATAATCGGGCCTTTGGTCAGGCGCGGGCTCTTCTTCTGTTCCTCTACTTTGCGCGGTTTGTCCTTGCCGCGCGAGCCGAATTGCTGGAGTTCTTTGGTTGCATAGCGCTTGAAAAAGAGATCTTCGGGCATTGCAAATTCAACGGGGAGAATGCGTTCAAGGAAGTTGCCTGTCTCTACGCGGTCGATTTCCTCGGTTGAACTGTTCTTTGCTACGTTGGTAGGCAGGAACTTATAGATTACGGAGTCTTCATCATCTTTCGGGTCGGAGTTTCGCCCGATGATGTTGACTATCTCGCGAAGGGCAGGATAGCGATGGATGTAAGCGTCTAACTTTTTGCGCTCCTCATAGTCGGAACTCCCGGAGTCGCGACTGATCTGCTCAAATACTTTTTTCGACGATTCGAGCATACGGAGTTCTTGGCGTTCGAGTTTATCGCGGCAGGCGGAATCCCAGTCGCCTACAAGGGCCGAGAAGACGGCCTCTTTATCCTCGCTCTTGAACTGGAGGGTGTAGCCCGGGAGGTTTATTTCCCTTTGGGAATAACCATTCTGAATCGTTCCGGCTACTTCCTGCCACATTTTGCGCTTTGTTTCAATCGTGGCATTAGCAAAGCGCTGAATTAGATTCAACTCCTTTTGGGCCTTTAATTGCATAGTGCGAAACTGGTCGAGCAAGGTCTTGAAGAAGGTAATCAGGTCATCTTTAAGAACTTCTGTCCAAAGGGGGTCGCTATTGTCAATTTGAGGATTATCGTCAATTACCGACTTCATATATTTCGCCAGGCAATCGTCCGGAGCAATATAGGGTGGAATCCGGCCATTGTCCATATAGAAATCGAAGGCGTTGCTATATTCCTCCAACTTTGCGTCAACGTCCGTATAGTCAATCATTTAAACATCATTGCGATATTGTTTAACTTCACCTCCATGGTCTTTATCATTTCGCTGACTTCCTTAACTTTCTTGCTGACAAGAGCAAGGTCGGCCGACGAAAGAAAGATGTTTTCACAGTTTGTCCAGTTCGCCGCAACCGATTCTTCCCATTGAGCCACTGCCGATTGAAAGGCGTCGCGCAATTCGGTTACACGCTGTTTGTCAGGAACCGCAACTACCTCAACGGGCTGCGCAGCGGAGGCTCCGCCGCGGCGACGGAAAGAGTAGGGGACACCGTCAATCATAACTCCGTTATGGCATTTTTGAAGTTTGACTTTGGTCAGGCCGGAGGCGTTTTGCTGCTTGGTTTCAAAGGGGCGACCCGCAATGAGCGAGTGAATGATTGTCCGCTTGCGCTTGTTGTCAAAATACTTGACGCCGTCGCGCGGGGTGAACGTCAGCGACGTGTAGTCCCACTTTGAAAAATAAGTGTTTCCGTCAGGGTAATTCTCGACGAGATAATAGAAATAGTCAAATTCAGCAAACTCCGTTTGGGCTGAGGCCGGGCTCGACGAGGCTTTTTTGGTGGCTAAACTTCCGGGCGACATAATCTGGCGAATCGACTTTTCAATCTTCTCGATTGACTTGACCATTGAGTTAGCAATACTCTCGGTAAAAGCCTCCAGAACCTTCGGAATGGCCTCGACATCGTTCCAAAAACTATGAATCAGCAGAAGGAAGTCCGTGAGGTTAATCTCATTGCGACCATTGAGATAGGCCGATGTTTGCATCAGTCGGTAGGCCTTGCGCCATCGGCGGTCGGAAACATAATAGCGCAACTCGCCGCCGTCTTCTTTCTCAAGGGCCGACAATTGGCGCCGCAGCGCCTTGATGGCCGCGACGACCGACGAGTGCATCACGACTCTTGCCGACTCGGCCTGCCAGGTTTCGTAAATCGCGGCAGTGATATAAAGCGACTCCGGCAGCGGCTCCAAATCTTCGCCCGCCGAGGTCATCATCTTGAAAAAGGAGGTGTCGCTCTCAATGCAGTTTGAAACCATCCGCATCAGGAATCGGTCCCAGAGCGCTTCGAGACCCTCATCCTTGGCCGGAAGTTCGTTGCTTGCCGCAATCAAGACCTTCATCGGCGTCTTGATGCGCCGGCCTCCGTTAAAAAAGACGTGCTCGTTGATAACCGTCAGGAGGGTATTTTGAATCGAGGGCCCCGCCTTCCAGATTTCGTCGAGAAACACAATGTCTGCCTCAGGAAGATAGCCCTCGGTCAGGCGCTCATACTTATCCTCATTTTTCAGACGCGAAATCGAGACCGGGCCGAAAATCTCGTCCGGAGTCGAAAAGCGCGACATCAGATAGTCAAACGACTTTCCGCCCTTGAAAACCATCTTCAAGCGGCTTGCTACCATGCTCTTTGCGGTTCCCGGAGGTCCGAGCAAAAACATATTTTCGCCCGCAACGGCAGCCAGCAAGGCAATGGCTATTATCTGTTCTTTTTCGTAAACTCCGCTGCTCATCCAGTCAATCAACCGGCTGATGTGCTCCTTGCGGTCCTCGGGCAGTGTGGTGGAAATTGTGCGTGTTTTCTTTGCCATAACTAAACTTAATTTTTCTCTACGGCTGCAAATTTAACAAATAAAAGCGAAACCGACAAACCCAAATATTCGACTCAACACCTTTTTTATTTTATTCCGTATTTGGAAATCAACAGGAGAATTATCAGTGATTATATACAAACTTTTCGAAGAGTTCGATTTTGGCGAATTTGCAAAGTGCATATATTAAGCAAGTTGCAGTCGCGATGCCTGTTAGTATAAACCCCAAATAAACAATCGGACAAACAAATTATTATTGTTTATCCGATTGATAATCAGTTATTTGCGAACTGCCAAGCCGTTAATATTCTTCTTCGTTGAAGAACAATTTTGACTGTTCATTTTCTGTGAGTTTCAATGTTTACTTGTACTTATATACAAACAAATTTGGCCAATACAGGCTATAAAACACCATTGTAGAATATTCCTATACAAACAAATTTGCTTTGC
>CAYUGU010000078.1:0-9513 GCA_964444345.1 uncultured Bacteroides sp. | reverse complement strand
ATCTGACTGTTAATCAGAGGGTCCGGGGTTCAAGTCCCTGCTGGAGCGCCAAAAGTACATAATTTGTATATTTTAGGGTTAATAAACAAAGAGACGAGGTCCGCAAAATCTCGTCTTTTTTGTTGACCGCCAAACAGTAGATAATACCAATGAAAAAAGTCTCCGTAATCGTAGCCATCTATGGCGTTGAATACTGGATAGAAGAGAGCCTCTCTTCGCTCCTGGGCCAGTCGTTGCCCCCGGAGCAACTGGAGATTATACTTGTCAACGACGCTTCGCCCGACGACTCGATGGAGATTGCCCACCGGCTGGTAGAAACGAAGTTTCCGGAGCGGATGCCTTACGTTAAATTTATTGAGCATCAGTTTAATATGGGTGTCAGCCGCACCCGGCGCGACGGAATTCTTGCGGCCACCGGCGACTATATAATCCATTTTGATCCGGACGATCTTCTTCATCCTCAGGCCTATGAGTTGATGCTTGCGGAGGCCGAACGGGCCAAGGCCGACGTTACGCTCTGTGACTTCCTTTTTGTTGCGGGAGGCAACCGTTCGCGCCTGGATCAGCATCCTAACGAGATGACTGCCCGCTGTCTGGTCGAACAGATTTGCGGGGCTCGGACTCCGACGCTTCATGGCTCGATGTGTAATAAGTTGATACGAGCGGAACTCTACGAGAAGGTTAAACTTCCGGACCGCATCAATTTCTGCGAGGACGCGATGACCGTCTGCTCGATGCTCTGCCTGCCGGGAGTTACGATTACGTCGACCGACCTTCCGCTCTATACCTACCGTATGCGCGAGGGCTCGATGGTGGGCACTCCGAACTATGAGGGCGACATACGCCTCTATAAGGAACTGGCTAAGCGGGCGGGCGAGGCGCGCGAAACCTGGCAGCGCGATGCCTTCAGTGCGTTTATCTGCTATCTGCTCTTCCACCGCAGTTATATGGAGTTTCGCGGCACGGCCGAGGAGTTTGCGCGACGTTTCGGACGTTTTTCAATCTACGTTGACTTTCCGGCTAATCTTTCCAAGCGCCAGAAGCGGCGCTTGCGTCAGGCGCTTGAGGGCAAGTCGCTTCCGCCCAAGTGGCGGCGGCATCTGGCCTATGCAATCAACCGTCGGCTGGCCAATCTGCGAACGAAAAAGCGCCGACCCTGAGGCCTGCGCTTGCTGACGGGAGCCACAACGGGGGTTCGAACCCCGGACCTTTTCGTTACGAATGAAATGCTCTACCGACTGAGCTATTGTGGCGGTTTCAATGGTGCAAAGTTAGCAAAATTTCCTCGCTCCTCCAAATTTTTGTAGCAAAAATCTGATTTTTGACATGAAGTTTATAGGTTTGATAATCGCTTTTGGCCTGACCGCAGCAGGCGTCAGCGCCCGGACGACGGAGCCTGACAGCATCGCGGCGCGGCGTCTGGAGGAGGTGACGGTCACCGGCAATTCGGCTCAGCAGCGAATCAGTGGCGCCCGCATCGGAGTGGAGCGGCTCGAACTGGCGCGCCTGCTGAAAGTGCCCTCCTTTGGCGGCGAAAATGATATTATCAAGTCGCTGGCGCTCCTTCCGGGCGTCAGGGGCGAGGGCGACGGTGGAGGCGGCTTTGAGGTTCGCGGCGGCACGTCGGCCCAAAACCTTATTCTCCTGGACGGGATGACGCTCTATAATCCCTCGCACGTGATGGGTATCTTCTCTACGTTCAACGACGATGCGCTCGGGGGTGCCACCCTCTATAAGGGTCCTTTTCCGGCGCAGTTCGGCGGCGCCTCCTCGTCGGTTCTGGAGACCTCGCTGGTGCCCGGCGATATGGAGAAATACCATGGCTCCGCAACCCTTGGAATCCTTGCCGCGAAGGTGAAGGCCGAGGGACCCATCGTGAAAGATAAACTGTCGTTTGCCGTGGCGGCGCGCCGCTCATATGTCGACGCCTTCCTCAAGATAGTGCCCAAATATCGGTCGACGGTCATGAACTTCTATGACGTTTCGGCCAAACTGCGCCTGCAGCCCTCGTCAGGCCAGACGCTCGACGCCTCCTTCTTCCTGAGTCGCGACAATATGGCTATCAGCGACCTGATGGGCATGTACTGGGGCAATCTCGGCGCCTCGCTCAATTGGCTTGCACGCGCAGGGCGCCGCTGGTCGTTTACTACTACGGCCGCCCTGACCCGCTATACGCCTGATCTGGATATGAATATTATGGATATGGACCAGAAGATGTGGACTTATATCCATAACTATAACCTCAACGAGAAAATCCGCTGTCAGATTACCGACGGCCACGCCCTTGAATTTGGCGTGCGCTCCGAACTTTTGCGCGTGAAGTCGGCCGAATGGCAACTCAACGACGCCTCGGAGCGCGAGGTGCGATCTCTATGGGAAAACTCCGCGTGGGTGGACTGGACTGGCACGTTCGGCGAGCGTTTCGATCTGGCGGTCGGGGCGCGCCTGAGCGTCGCGTCGGTTCTCGGCGGGCGGAAGTTTCACGAGTTTGAGTCAATCTATAGCGGCGTGGCCAACAACTTCGACTCGAAGACCTACGTCTTCGCCGAGCCGCGCCTCAACCTGAAGGTAGCCCTCACGAAACTCCATTCGCTCAAGGCGGGCCTCGGCTCCTCCTCGCAAAATCTCCACTCAATCCGCGCCAACAATATCTCCCTCCCGTTTGACCGCTTCGCGCTCACTTCCGCTACGGTCAAGCCCGAGCGCGCCCTCCATTACGCCGTGGGCTATAACGGAATGACCCCGAGCGGGGGCTTCGACTGGTCGGCCGAGGTTTATTATCGCTCAATCCGCAATGTCTATGACTTTCGCGACGGCAAGTCGCTCTTTTCCGACATAGTGCTCGACAATATTATTCTCGGCGGGCGCGGACGCAGTTACGGCGCCGAGTTTATGGTGCGCAAAAACTTCGGACGGCTGACCGGCTGGGTGGCCTACACTATTTCGTGCACCGAGTCGAAGATTCCGGGAATCAACGACGACCGATGGTATGACGCGTCCAACGACCGCCGCCATGACTTCTCCATATCGGCCATTTATCAACTGACCGACCGCTGGACCCTCTCCGGCTCGTGGATTTTCCTATCGGGTCAGCCGCTGACGGCCCCCGACGTCAAGTATGAGATTGCTGATGTGACCTGCTATTACTATTCGAAGCGCAACGGCTACCGCACGCCGCCGACCCATCGGCTCGACCTTGCGGCCACCTACGAGCGGCGCCATCGGCGCTATACCTCCGAGTGGGCCTTCGGAATCTATAATGTCTATTGCCGCTATAATCCCTACGTTGTCTATTTTCGCGACGACCCGTCGAAACCCTCCGGGTCGCAGGCCGTCCTGCAGGCAATGTACGGGTTGGTGCCTTCGGTTTCATACACTATTAAATTCTTACGCCTATGAAGTTCCGACCTTTTATAATCAGCCTCATGGCCTCCGTGGTCCTTACGGCTTGCACCAAGGATCTTGACCTGGAGTATCACGACATTGACCCGCTGCCCGTAGTCGAGGCTCACCTGACCGACGAGGGAATCCGCGCCGTCCTGACGCTGACAACCCCTATGGACGAGCCGATGAACCTCGGGCGCTTGACCGACGCTATCGTGACCCTGACCGACCTGACCACGGGCGAGGCCTTCGCCCTGCAGCCCGACGAAACGGGGGCTTTCACGGCGTCGGTTGGCGGCATCGAGGGCCATGAGTATGAACTCGCCGTTGAACGCAACGGGCTCACCTACAGTGCGCGGACCGTCATGTTTGGCCCGCCGCAGATTCTCGGCCTCGAGTTCAGTTGGATTCAGATGCCCTACGACGAGGTGGCCGTGCTCCAGGGGCAGTTTTTCGACGACCCGACGACCGAGGGCGATTGCTACTGGATGAAACTATATCGCAACGGCGAGATATACATGTGGAACCAACTCGACGACCGCAGCGCCTCCGGGGGCGTCGCAACCTTTTTCACGATGACCACGCGGCGCGACACGTCGCAAGAAGATGAAGGCTCGGCGCTCTACGACGGCGACGTTATGACCCTCACCCTCTGCCGGACCACCCGCGCCATGTATAACTATCTTGAAGGGCTGCAGAACGATAGCAACGGCCCGGCAATGTTTACGGGCCCGACGCGCTGCCTCGGCTACTTCCTTGCCGCCACTCCCGCCTCGGCCGACATAATCTTCAAGAACTGAAACTTTTTGTAAATCTCATTTATTTTGCGTAATTTTGCAATCTAAAACTTAGAATCTATGGCAATGACAATCAATTCATCTCCTGTTTTGACGGGAGAATCCGCACGGGCTTTTGTTGAGGAGGCGGAGCGTAATGGCCAATTGCCAACGCCTCGTCTGTCAACTGAACGAGAGACTCAGATTTTGGAATTTCTTAAGCGCTCAAGAGAGTTTATCTTCCCGCCAAAGACCAGCAAGTAATGGAGGAGTTTATTCTTGAGCGCGATGCGATTATGCGCCCTTACTCAGAGGAGGTTGCCGCTTATTGTGACGGCTTCTCATGTGAGGACAGGGATCTTGATGAATTTTTCTCACAGGATGCGCTTTTATATGAGAAGGAGTTGCTGGGCAAGACTTATGCGTGGATAAATATGGAGAATCCCAGGGAAATCCTTGGCTTGGTCACTTTAGCAAACGATAGTGTAAAGGCCCAGTTTATTGCAAGTTCGGCCCGCAATCGTATTCAGCGCAGCATTGTCAATGCTAAAAGAGGTATGAACTATCCTGCGGTTTTAATCGGACGTCTTGGAGTATCATCTCTCTACAGAGGCAAAGGCCTTAATATTGGGAGTCAGATAATAGACTTTATCAAAGGCTGGTTTCGTATTGCGGATAATAAAACCGGGTGTAGATTCATTGTAGTCGATGCATATAATAATGAAAAGACTTTAAGGTTTTATCAAAAAAACGGATTTAAACCATTATATAAAACCGAAGAGGAGGAACGATTATTTTTAGGGTTAACACCGGATGAACCGTTGGAAACTCGATTCTTGTTCTTTGATTTGAAAATGAAATAAGTGTTGAATATGATTGCGAAAAAAATTGTCCTTTCCGCTCTTTTTTTGGGTGCCGGCATCGGCCTGGGCGCCGTTGAACCTGACGTGACTATCGCCGAACTGCTCGGCGAGGTGCAAGTTGAGGAAACCTATGCCGACTCGCTCGGGGCGGCTCCCGTCGATACTTTCGTGTCGGCCCCCGTGCCTCAGGACCTTTTCCTGCCGGCCATTTATATGCCTTTCCGCTATGACGTTCAGGCGCCGGCGATTGCCGAGAAGGCTGCGCCGGTCAATCCGGCCTTTGTCTGGCTCCGGCGCGAGGCTACTTCGCGGGCCCTCGGCGACTATCTGCGCCAGCAGCACGCGCTTACCCATCCGGCCGACGTGCTCCTAAATCTCTATTCGCTGCCCGAACCGCCGAAGGTCTACATCCTGACGGCCGACCCCGAGAACGCCACCTATATATTCACTGAGGCGCCTTCGGTTTCGCTCGACTCCGTGGCCATCGCTCCCAACGAACTCAAGAAGCAGCATTGGCTCAACAAGTTCGGCGCGAACCTGCAGTTCTCGCAGGCCTTCATCAGCCCCAACTGGTATCAGGGGGGCAATAACTCCCTGAACCTTATTGCCGACTTTACCTACCAGAGCAACCTGAACACGAAGTTTCATCCTAACCTGCTGTTTGAGAACTTCTTCCAGTGGCGCACGGCCCTGCAGACCGTTCGCGATGACCCCTATCGCAAGTATGCGCTCACTGAAAACCGCTTCCAGATTAACTCCAAGTTCGGTTATAAGGCCGCCCACAACTGGTATTACACCATTACGGCCGTACTGAAAACCCCGATTTTCAACGGCTACAAGGAGGGCACGCAGACGCGCACGGCCTCGTTCTTCTCGCCGGGCGAACTGAACGTCGGCGCCGGTATGACCTATAACTTTACAAACAAGAAAAAGAACTTCACGCTCGGAGTGACCCTCTCGCCGATTTCTTACAACCTCAAGACCTGCATTGACAGCAAAATCGACGAGACGAGTTTCGGCATCAAGGAGGGGTGCAAGGCTTTCCACTCCTATGGTTCGGCAGCGGAAATCACCTGGAACTGGGATATTTGCTACAACGTGAACTATACGAGCCGCATCTTCGCCTTCACCAACTATAAGTACTTTCAGGGCGACTGGCAGAATCAGTTCCGATTCACGATTAACCGCTTCCTGACCGCTAACCTCAACGTAGACCTGCGCTACGACGGTTCGGCGCCTTCCGACTCCAAGTGGCATAAACTCCAGTTGCGCGAACTCTTCTCGCTCGGCTTCACCTACTTTATCAACCACTAATGGCCGCTTCTCCCCGCCGCCTTGAGTCGCTCGACATTCTGCGTGGCCTTGACCTCTTTCTGCTCGTCTTTCTGCAGCCGGTGGTGATAGCCGTTGGGCGCGTCCGGTGTCCCGCCTGGGCCGAGCCTATTCTTTATCAACTTGACCATGAGGTATGGGAGGGCTTCCGCTTCTGGGACCTGATTATGCCGCTCTTCCTTTTCATGACGGGCGCGGCTATGCCCTTTTCGTTTGCCAAGTATCGCGACGGGTCGTCGCCCGGGTCCGTTCCCCGCGCGCTCTACGTGAAGATTTTTCGCCGCTTCCTGGTGCTCTTCCTCCTCGGCGTGCTTGTTCAGGGCAATCTGCTCGGCTTCGACTGGAATCGCATCTATTTCTATACCAATACGTTGCAGGCAATCGCTACGGGCTATCTGATTGCCGCGCTGATTACGCTCAATTGCCGCCCGAAGGCCCAGGTTGTCTGGACAATCCTACTGCTGATTATCTACTCGCTGCCGATGCACCTTCTTGGCGACTTTACCCGCGAGGGAAGTTTCGCTAACCGCATAGACGCAATCGCCCTGGGGCGCTTTCGCGGCGATCCGAGTTACACATGGCTTTGGAGTTCGTTTAACTTCGGGGCCACCGTGATGCTCGGCAATTTTTCCGGCCAACTGCTGCGTCGCCGTCGGGCCGGCCTGCTCGCCGGGCTTGGGGCCGCCCTTGTGGTTGTCGGCCTGCTTCTGGGGCTTTGGGAGCCGATAATCAAGCGCTTATGGACGTCGAGTATGGTCCTCTATTCCGGCGGTCTGTGTATGCTGCTGATGGACCTGTTCTACTGGTGGATTGACCTTCGCGGTCACGGCCGGGGCCTCCGCTGGCTCAAGATTTACGGCATGAACTCCATAGCCGCCTATATCCTCGGCGAGGTGGTCAACTTCCGCAGCATAGCCTCCTCGCTCACCTACGGCCTCGCCCCGCGCCTTGGCGACTACTGGCCTGCGTGGCTCACCTTCTGCAACTTCCTCATCGTCTTCCTCATCCTCCGCGCCCTCTACCGCCAAGGCCGCTTCCTAAAAGTCTGATTCGGGGGATTTGGTTTTTTTGTTGGCGGATTTTTTTGTAAATTTGCGGAAAAATTTGGATTATGGCGAAGAAGATTGTTGAGACCCCCTTGATGAAGCAGTATCTGGAGATGAAGCAGAAGCATCCGGATGCGGTTTTGCTGTTTCGTGTGGGCGACTTTTATGAGACGTTCAGCGACGACGCCATCACGGCGTCGGAGATTCTCGGCATCACGCTGACGCGCCGCGCCAACGGGTCGGCGTCGAGCGTCGAACTCGCCGGATTTCCTCATCATGCGCTCGATACTTATCTGCCCAAATTGGTGCGCGCCGGTAAGCGTGTGGCAATCTGCGAGCAATTGGAGGACCCGAAGACCACGAAGAAACTCGTCAAGCGCGGAATCACCGAACTGGTCACTCCGGGCGTCAGCATGAGCGATACGTGTCTGGACCATCGCGAAAACAACTTTCTTGCCGCCCTGCATCTGATGGACCGCAACCTTTGGGGTGTGGCGTTGCTCGATATTTCCACGGGCGAGTTTCTTTGCGCCCAAGGGAAGCCTGACTATATTGACAAACTGCTGGCCAACTTCGCCCCTAAGGAACTCCTGGTTGAGCGCGGCCGCCGCGGCGACGCCGAGCAGGAACTGACGGGGCGCTACCTTACCTTTGACCTCGACGACTGGGTCTTCACTTCCGATACGGCCAATCAGCGCTTGCTCAAGCAGTTTGAAACCGGGTCGCTCAAGGGTTTCGGGGTCCACGACCTGACGGCGGCAATCATCGCCGCCGGGGCTATTCTCCACTATCTGGACCTCACGCAACATACCTCGCTGGGCCACATCACGGCGCTGCGACGCATTGAGGAAGACCGCTTTATGCGCCTGGACAAGTTTACCGTGCGCAACCTTGAACTTGTAGCGCCGATGACTCCCGACGGCAAGAGCCTGCGCGACGTCCTGGACCGCACGGTGACGCCGATGGGTGCCCGTATGTTGCAGCGTTGGCTGCTTTTTCCCCTGAAAAATGCCGACGCTATCAATCGTCGCCTCGATATTGTCGAGCACTTTTTCCGCCACCCCGAGGAGCGCGACGAGATTCATCGCCATATAGAGCAGGTGGGCGATCTGGAACGACTTGTCAGCAAGGTGGCCGTCGGGCGTATCACTCCGCGCGAGGTTATGCAACTCCATGGGGCTCTCTGCGCCTTGGAGCCTGTCAAACAGATATGTAGCGAGGCCGACGAGTCGACTCTCCGCTCCTATGGCGAGCAATTAAACCCTTGCGCGGAGATTCGTGACCGCATTGGGCGCGAACTGCTCCCGGATGCACCCGCCGCCGTGGCCAAGGGCAATGTGATTGCCACGGGGGTTAACGCCGAACTCGACGAACTGCGCGAAATTGCCTATCAAGGCAAGGACTACCTGCTGAGAATCCAGCAGCGCGAAAGCGCCGCTACCGGCATCCCGTCGCTCAAAATCGCCTACAATAATGTCTTCGGCTACTATATAGAGGTCACGAACACTCATCGCGACAAGGTCCCCGCCGACTGGATTCGCAAGCAGACCCTCGTCAACGCCGAACGCTATATCACTCAGGAACTGAAGGAGTATGAAGAGAAGATTCTCGGCGCCCAGGAGCGGATTCTCGACCTGGAGACGCGTCTGTTTGCCGATCTCGTCGGCTCGCTTGCCGAGTATATCCCTGCCATTCAGTTAGATGCGTCGCTGATTGCGCGCCTCGACTGCTTGCTGAGTTTCACGTCCGTTTCGCGCGAATATAAGTATAATCGCCCGGTTGTTGACGACTCTTTGCTGCTCGAAATCAGCGAGGGGCGCCACCCCGTGATTGAGCGTCGCCTGCCCGCCGGCGAACCTTACATATCCAACAGCGTCAGCCTCGACAACGAGTCGCAGCAGATAATGATGATTACCGGACCGAACATGAGCGGTAAGTCGGCCCTGTTGCGCCAGACGGCCCTGAACGTGATTATGGCCCAATGCGGATGTTTCGTGGCCGCCCAAAGCGCGCGCATCGGCGTTGTGGACAAGGTCTTTACGCGCGTCGGCGCCTCCGATAATATCTCGCTCGGCGAGTCCACTTTTATGGTGGAGATGAACGAGGCGGCCT
>CAYUGU010000077.1:0-9575 GCA_964444345.1 uncultured Bacteroides sp. | reverse complement strand
TGGCTTTTTACAAACTTTGTCACTAATTTTGCACTTGCTTGTTGAAAGTACGCCTGATTGTGCTGCATTTTTCGTTTTGCGTTTTTCATTTAAAATGCTTATCTTTGCAGGTATGATTAGGCTTGACGAAAGTTGGAAAGAACGCCTGCAGGGCGTGTTTGCCTCCGAGCAGTGGGCCCGGCTGGCTGAGTTTGTGCGTCAGGAATATGCCAACGACCTGATTTTTCCGCCTGCAGGGAAGATTTTTGCGGCGCTTGATGCGTGTCCGTTCGACCGCGTTAAGGTGGTGATTATCGGTCAGGATCCTTATCACGGGGAGGGGCAGGCCAACGGATTGGCCTTCTCGGTGGCGCCCAACGTGGCGATTCCGCCCTCGCTGGTGAATATCTTCAAGGAGGTTCATAGCGATACGGGTGCGCCGATGCCGACCAACGGCGACCTAACCCGCTGGGCCAATCAGGGCGTTCTGCTGCTGAACTCAACCCTGACGGTAAAGGCGCATAAGCCGGCCTCGCACGCCGGAATGGGTTGGGAAATCATGACCGACGCCGCCATCAAGGCGCTGAGCGACGGTCGCGAAAACCTTGTGTTCCTTCTCTGGGGCGCCCACGCGGGCAAAAAATCCGGACTCATCGACCCGCGTAAACACCTGATTTTGAAGGCACCCCACCCTTCGCCGCTAAGCGCCCACCGCGGCTTCTTCGGCTGCCGCCATTTCAGCCGCGCCAACGCCTATCTCCAAGTGCATAATATTGACCCCATAGTATGGTAGAACAACAGAAAAAAGAAGCCCTCGAACTGAGAAAAAAAGGA
This sequence comes from uncultured Bacteroides sp., assembly GCA_964444345.1. GTDB lineage: Bacteria > Bacteroidota > Bacteroidia > Bacteroidales > Muribaculaceae > UBA3263. The sequence goes on along the minus strand of CAYUGU010000077.1, from coordinate 8,762 downwards.
TATAACTGCGCCCAATGTGTAGCAATGGTCTACCGCCCCGAACTGGAAGCGGCCGTTGCTTCGCTCGGCACCGGCGTGGCCGCCACGGGAAATATATGTGGCGCGGCAAACGCCATGGCAATCATTGCCGGAATGAAGAGTTACGAAGGGCCCGAAAAAAAGCAGGAACTATATGCGAAAGTGCGCCGGCTGATTGACAAGTTCAAGGAGCGCAACGGCGGCGACATTGACTGCGTCGACCTTCGCAAGCCCGGGCGCAAACCGTGCAGTGACCTGATTTGTGACGCCATAGAGATTTTGAATGAAGAGGGTTATTAACTTTCTGATTGCCACGTTTTTGTCCGTGGCCTGCTTTGCGGCAACCGACACCCGGACGGGAATTTTCGATCCGGACTTCAAGTCGCTGCGAATCCATAATGCCGACAACGCGCTGCTGCCGCCCATAATCTACCTGGGCACGGAAGGGAGCCGCGTGCGCCTCAGTTTTGACGAACTGGCCGAGAGCAACCGCTACCTGCGCTACCGTCTGCGCCACTGCGACGCCGACTGGCGCCCTACCCTGACGCTCACCGAGAGCGAATATGTCAACGGTTTTAACCTCGGCGAAATCTACTCTTATGCCCTGTCGGAGCGCACGCTCGTACACTATGTGCATTATGACCTCGAATTGCCTAATGAGGAGGTACAACCCTTGATTTCAGGCAACTACGTGGTTGAAGTCTTCGACGATAACGACCCCGACGAGGTGCTTCTTCAAGCCCGGTTTATGGTCAGCGAGGAGCGCGCCCCCCTGAGCGCAAAAATCAGTTCGAGCACCGACGTTGATTACAATTCGCGCCACCAGCAACTGGAGGTCGAGGCCAATCTGGAATCGGCCCGCGTCGCTGACCCGTTTAACGACCTTCGCCTCGTGATTGTCCGCAACGGGTCGCTCACCCACACCCTCGACAAGCCTCAGCGAATCGCTCCCGGAAAGGCAATCTATGCCCATCAGAAGCCGCTGATATTCCCTGCCGGCAACGAGTATCGCCGCTTCGAGTCAACCAACGTGCGCTATCCCGGAATGGGCATTGAGGAATACACCCTGATTGAGCCTTACTATCACGTCAAGTTGCTGACCGACAAGCCCCGAGCCTACTCCCACCATATCTACGACGAAGGCCAGGGCGGGCGCTTCTTCCCCAACCTGCTCTTCAGCGACGACCCCGACATTGAGGCCGACTATCTGGTCACGCACTTTGTCCTGCAGATGCCGCGCCTACCCAAAGACGACGTCTATATTGAAGGAGACCTGACGCAACGGCGCCGCGACTCCGACTCGCGTATGGTCTACGACGAAAGCCTCGAGGCCTACGTCAAGACTTTGCTCCTGAAGCAAGGGCTCTATAACTATCAATACGTAGTCGTTCCCGAGGAGGCCAACGAACAGAACCCGATTGAGGGAGACTATTACGAAACCGACAATGAATATCTGCTGCTGCTCTATCAACGCGAGCCGGGCAGCCGTTTTGACCGCCTCATAGGCACTCTGAACCTCAAATGAACGAAGAAACCGAAGAACAGATTATGTTTCAAATCCAGAATACGCTCGTCAGCCTCGACCTGGCCGAAGAATTTTTTTGCTGTGACCTCGATGCCTGTAAAGGCGAATGTTGTATCGAGGGCGACGCCGGCGCTCCGGTGACCGACGCTGAATGTCGCGAAATTCGCCGCGCCCTCCCCGTAATTGAGAAGGATATGCTTCCGCGCGCCGTTGAGGAGGTCAAGCAACACGGAGTGGCCTATGTTGACGAAGAGGGCGACCTGGTCACGACGATTCTCGACGGGCGCAACTGTGCCTTTACGTGCTACGGCCCCGGCGGCGTCTGCCTCTGTGCGCTCGAAGGGGCCTATCGGCGCGGCGAAACCAAGTGGCGCAAACCGATTTCGTGTGCGCTCTATCCCGTGCGACTCACCGAATATGACTCGTTTACAGCCGTCAACTACCATAAATGGAACATATGCCGCCCGGCGCGGGCCAAAGGTCGCCGCGAAGGCATCCGCCTCTATCAATTTTTGGAAGGGCCGCTGACCGAGCGCTTCGGGGCCGACTGGTATGCCGAACTGAAACTCTGTTGCGAGGAGTATCTCCGCTCAAAGGACTGATTCAGCGCGATTTATTGGGAAACATCTTGCGTACACGCAAAATGATTTTATCGACGCTGTCGGCGGCGACCACCAATGTTGCCGCCAAGATAATCAATATTCCGCCAAAGAGTTCGCGCGAGGTCATAGACTGACCCAGAACCACTACGCTCAAAACTACGGCAGTCACCGGCTCAAGGGCGCCCAAAATAGCCGTTGGAGTCGAACCGATGGAACGCACGGCCAGTGTGGTAAAACTCAGCGAGAGCGCCGTCGGAAGAATTGCCAGAGCAATGAGGTTAACCCAGTCTGCCGAGTTGGCAACGGGCGTAAACCGCGTGCCTCCGGCAATCATAACCACAAAGAGTAAAGAGCCGAAAACGAGTTCCCAAAAGAGTAGTTTGGTAGTAGGCACGGTCTGAACAACCTTGCTTACATTGGTCATCACGAGGTTTAGTGCATAAGTCAGGGCCGAAAGCATAACCAGGAGCAAACCCGTGCCGCTAATCTGCACTCCTCCCGGCGAATAGAGCATCATCGCCAATCCGGCGGAGAGCACCAACAGGCATAGCCCCGTGGTGAGGCGAAAGCGTTCGTGGAAAAATACCGTCATAATCAGCGCAACCATCACCGGAAAGACAAACAAAAGAGTAGAGGCAATTCCGGAATTCATATAATTATAAGCCTCAAACAGCGAAAGAGAGGATACGCCCATAAAAATACCCAAGGCTGCCAGAGGAAGAACCTCCTTAGGCTTTAACGCCAAAGAGTAGCCGCGAAAAAGGGCCATACAGGCGAGAATCGGAAGCCCCAGAACATAACGAAACAGCAGCACGGTAGTGGGGTTCATCCCATGCTCATAAAGCGGAATAGCAAACACCGGATTCGTTCCATAGGTTGCCGCCGCCAACGCCGCATACAAATATCCCTTTAACTTCATTTGCGGCGAAGAATGAGGTCTTTGAGGCGGATAATGGCCAGAGTCAGGCGCGGGCCTATAAGTCGCTGAATCTTCTTTTTGAAATGGAAGGAGGCAGGTTTCCAACTGGAGACGAAATGATGGATGGCCACAGTGCGGTCCGTTACCCGCAGTTCGTTGGTTTGCAGGCTGATAGGGCTGAAATAGTCGGAGGGGAGCACATAGAGTCTACCCTGCTCCGTCTTAATATCCTCAGGGCGCTCGACGTCGACAAACTCAATGGAGTTCTGAGCCGTCACAATCCTGAAAATATCAGGCAGGGGGAGCATATCGAGCGAGCCGTCGGGCTTCACAAAGTAGCGCCCCCTGTAATAATCAAGCATCAGGCGCGTGAATAAGTGACCTTTTTCAACCGCTAAAAATCCGGACTCCACATAGCCGAATTCCGTTTCATGACACATCAGATAAGGCGCATCAAGCAGCGAGCCGAACGGCTTAATCAACTCCACATCCGTATCCATATAGATTCCGCCATAGTTAAATAAGGCATAATAGCGGACATAGTCGGCAGCGAAAGCAAACTTCTTGTTTTCAATTGCCTCAGTTACCCAAACGGGGACATCGTCGCCAAGGGATGCTACATTCCAGCAACGGATTTCAAAATCGGGACAAAAAACGCGCCATGAGTCGAGACATCGCTGCAGTTTTTCAGGCATCGGGCGATCGCTCTGCCAAAAATAGTGTATGATTTTGGGAATCATAGAGGGTTTTGGTGACGGATATGATTTAAGATAATAGCGCCCAAGGCCAAGCCGAGAATCAAGAGCGAGAACTGCATCCCGTTCAAGCCGGCGAAACCGCCTATTCCGAGCAATTCAAAGCCGAGAATCAGACATAGATAATAATTTGAATAGGGCAAGCGGCGAATCATAAAATAGACGCCGATATAGAAAATCAACTGGATGATAAAGCCCAGATAGCCCACATCGAGAATAGTCTGAATCTGAGTTACTTCGACACCTGAAGCGACCTCTTCGCTCTTCGACGAGTCGATATAGAGGATATTGTCAATCTGGAAAATAGGGTTAGTGGTCTTCAATCGGTTGAGAAAGCCGAGGCCGATCCATTCGCGGTCGAGGTCGTAGAGCAATTCCATTTTAGGCAAAATCTGAGCCATACGGCCGGTGCCGAACTGAGCGATAGCCTCGATATCGTCCGGATTGCGCAGGGCCGCAAACTGATCGATATTTTCCGCAACACGCAGGGGCGACCCCAAGGGCTTGTCAACCACATAAACCGCGCCGAGAAGGACAATGCTCAACCCGACATATTTCAGCGCCTGAGTGAACTTCGGGCGAATAAAAATGAAGCAACCGAGCAGGGCAAACATCATTGAATTGGTGCGCGACGTAACGAGCGCCAGGAGAATCAAAACCCAGTAATACCACTTAAGGCGCAAGGTCTTGTAGTTAATCGGAACCACGAGGAAGAGCAGCCAGTAAAGCCCATAGGGATAATGGCGCGGCAAGCCATAGAAGATAATCGGATGAAGAATCGTCGAAGTGCCCCACGCGCTTGAGCCGGGGGTCAAAATGAACCCGAAGAAGAAAAATGCGTCGACCACGTAGAATACACAGATTGCCAGCGTATGAAGAACTATTACGTAGAGCAACCGGTTGAAGTCAAACTCACGGTCGGCAAAAGTTACCAACGGGATGAAAAAGCCGATAATAAGCAAATAATAGCGAATCATGGCTATCTGGTTACTCATCGGCTCCACCGAAGTAAAGGCCAGGATGAAGAGGACGGCAAAATAAGCCAACATAGCCCAGGTTATCTTCCTGACAAGCCCGTTCTTGCGGTAGATAACCATTCCAAAGACGCCGAAAAGAAACGCGAAGTCGCAGGGCTTAATCGAAAGGTCATAGCGAATCAATCCGGAGCCGGTGCAGACAATTATCAACTCCACGAGGAAAAAATAGCGGTCTTTTTTCCAACGGTCGTAGAGAATCGCGGCGACCAGCAGAAGCGCCGGATAGAAATTGAGTCCGGTCAGCGAGCAAGCAAACAGAAAGCCGAAGGCCCTCCACCAATCGGAGGAGGGAGCGGAGAAATAAGGAGCCTTCGACTCCGCGGTTTTCTCCTCAACGGCAGGAACGCTGACAGACTCTGCTGAGGTCATTTCTTGAGGATTTTCTTACCGGCAATCACCATCGGCGGAATAATCAGGCCGACAATCACCGACATGACGAGAATCACTTTGAGCGACAAGGAGTTGTCCTCGTTGAGCGAGTAAGCCTCGTCAACAATCGAGCCCTTCGGCATAGTGTTGCTCAAGAGCAACCCAACCTCCTCCTGCTTCTGAAGGAGGAAGAGGTAAATTTCTTCCTGAATAGTCTGGTCGCGCACCTTAGAGCGATAAGAGAGTTCTTCGCGGGGAAGGCCATTGACCTGGGCGGCGGCAGCATTATAGACGCGACGATACTCGGCAGTCATCTGCTCGCCCTTGCTGACGGCGGCCTCAAGAGTCGAAATAAGATTTGCACGCAGAGTCTTGATCTGCTCGTCGACTCTCATCATCGAGGGGTTATCACCCTTGGCCGATTGCTCCATACGCAGGCGCGTCATCAATGCGTTATTATAAGCATCAATCTGGGCGGCAAGAATCGGGTCAGTGCTCTGCTGCGGAATCATCGAATTATCGTGAGCGCTATTGCGAACCTGAGTGAGCGTTACGCGGGCCAATTGAGTAAGCACCTGCTGCTCAGCCAGTTCCTTTTCGGCCTCGACCATGCGCTGATACATCATAGCGCCGTCGGTCTGCAGTTCGGCAATGCCCGCGTCGGTCTTATACTTGGCGAGCGAGGTTTCCGTAGAGTCCAGTTCGTGGCGAATAGTGAGGATTCGGTCGCGGAGCATATCGGCCGTAACCGAGGTCTGTTGAATCTGATCGCGCACGCCGCGGACGTTATACTTTTCAATAAGAGTGTTAAGCACATCGCGCGCATAATCCTCGTTGTCCGTAATCATCTGCATATCAATGATTGACGAACGCTTCGAAGCGAGGGCCACGTTCATCTCTTTGCGCAGATTTTCGGCAGCGACGTCGAAGTTGGAGATAACAATCTGGTTCTTAATCCTCTCTCCTTTAATGAAATATTTAGTGGTTTCAACGGTGAACTTGCCGTAGGGAATGTCAACAACGCAGGGAAGAGTCAGATTCTTCTCGTCGAAAAGAGTCTTTTTGCGGGCCTTGACGCGAATTTCCGCCTTTCCGTCTTTATTAACAATCACGCGGAAGTCCAAGGTAGTTCTGAGCGTGTCAATCAAGATTTCAGGCGAGGGGACAACCTCGATGGGGAAAACCTTATAGAGGCGAGTGGCCATCAGCGGCGCAGGGCGGTCTTTATGGACCACGTTTAACCCGAGTTGGCGTGTAACTTCCTTCAACACAGAGTGGGAAGTAAGGATTTCGACCTCATCTTCGGCGCTTGCATTTCCGCCCAACATCGCGGCAAACCCTCCGAGACCGCTCGACGACATCATCGAGCCGAGCGCGTTCGGCTCCGTGAGAATCACATTAGCCTTAACCTCATATTGGGGCTTCACAAAGAACGAAACCACCACGCCGACCGCAACGCAGCAAACGACGGAAATCACAAACCAATACCACTTAGCGGTATACTCCTTAATATAGGCCTTAACGTCAATCAGTTCAGACTTTTTTTCTTCCATAGCAAGAATTATTATCTAAAGAGGGCAATAGCAAGAGAGGCAATCACGGAAACGGCGCTCACGATAACCGAGGTCATCGAAAGGCGGAACTGGCGGTCGTTGTCGACCTTCGCATTTGCCTGGCGCACGGTGTTCGGCTCAACGTAGACAACGTCGTTCTGGCGCAGGAAGAAGTAGGGAGACTCCAGCGTCTCAACCTTGTTGAGGTCCAGGCGACGGGCCACTCGCTTGCCATCTTCCTCGCGGATAATCATCACGTTGTTGCGCTCGCCGTATGCGGTCAGGTCCCCGGCCTGGGCCAGGGCGTCGAGAACCGAAAAACGCTCGCGGTTAACAACATACATTCCGGGATGGTTCACTTCGCCAATCACGTTAATATGGAAATTGATGAGTTCGACCGTAACTATCGGATCGACAACCTTCTCGCCGATTTTTTCGGTCAGATAGTCGGTCAGGGCGTCGAGAGTCATTCCGGCTACGTGAATCTTGCCAAGCACAGGGAAATTGATAAATCCCTCAGGGCTAACAACATAGGGCTGAAGCGTAAGATTCGCCTTACGGGTAGTCAGGACGAAACTTTCGCGATTCTGCGTCGACGAGAAGTTGACGTCGCGCTGACGGGGATGCTGATATGGAACTGTATAGGCTTCAACAGCCTCCGGATTCTCAGCCGACACGTTAATCAGGAGTTCATCGTCGGGAACAATCTTGACAGAGAAATCGCCCACGGGAATTTCGAGTTTTGTAACGTCTACGTCCTTAAAATAAGGCAATTGGGTCTTACCGGACGAACATCCGGCAAGCGCGATTGTCAGGGCCAGAAACCCGGCGGCTAAATATTTTGACTTCATTTGTGATAAATGATTATTTCGATTATCTAAATTCTTAACGAAGAGTATTTGCGGTTTATTATAAAGCGGTCAACATTTCTTGGCATGTACGGCCCGTCAAGGGGTGAGTCCACTCGGGCATAAGTTCAGCCATCGGCTTAAGCACAAAATCCCGCTGGCTCATCAGGGGGTGAGGAATCTGCAAACCAGGCAGGTTGACGGTCAGTGCGCCCATAGCGATTATATCGAGGTCAATCTCGCGGTCGATATAACCTCCCGAGGCGTCGCGATGCTCTCCCCCGGGGGCAATTTCCTTCTCGATATTTTTCAGTCCGCAAAGCAGTTCCTGCGGGCCAAGTCCGGTCCGGAGATTGACGCCGACGTTAAGAAACTCGGCATCCGACTCATAGCCCCAGGGCCGGGAACTGACCGCAGCCGACACCGCCTCAACGGAGCCGAGGCCCGAAAGTAAGGTTACCGCACGGTCAATATTGGCCATGCGGTTCCCTTGGTTAGATCCTATGTTGATATGTGCAATCAAATCGAGCGGGAAACTTCAACCTCCTCGAAGCCTTCAATCAAATCTCCCTCCTGGAGGTCGTTATATCCGGCAATACTCAGGCCGCAATCATATCCGGCAAGCACTTCTTTGGCGTCGTCCTTGAAGCGCTTGAGCGAACCGAGTTCGCCGGTGTAGCGCACAATGCCGTCGCGAATCAGGCGCACCTTGCAGCCGCGCTTGATTTTACCGTCACGCACAATAGCGCCGGCAATCGTGCCGACCTTGCTGATGTGATAGGTCTGCAGAACCTCGGCCGTACCGATGACTTCCTCCTTGATTTCCGGAGCAAGCATGCCGGCCATGGCGTCCTTGACCTCCTCGATGGCCTGATAGATGACCGAGTAGAGGCGGATGTCCACTCCCTCGCGCTCGGCGGTCTTGCGGGCTGCCTGACTCGGGCGCACCTGGAAGCCAATGATGATGGCGTCCGAAGCGGCAGCCAGGTCGACATCGCTCTCGGAAATCGCGCCGACAGCCTTGTGGATGACATTGACCTGAATTTCCTCGGTCGAGAGTTTCAACAGCGAGTCCGACAGGGCCTCGATTGAACCGTCAACGTCGCCCTTAACAATGATGTTGAGTTCCTGGAAGT
>CAYUGU010000076.1:0-9663 GCA_964444345.1 uncultured Bacteroides sp. | reverse complement strand
GTTTTATCGCTCAGTAACAGTCAATTGCCATCAATATAAATCATTGATTATCAACCAATTACTTGCCGATGCAGAAGCGGGTGAAGATTTGTGTTAGGAGGTCGGGGGTGGTGATGGGGGTGGTGATGGATGAGAGGTGGTGGATGGTTTCGCGGATGTCTTGGGCTATTAGGTCGGTCGGGAGGGTGGTCAGGAGGGCGTCGATTATTCGTTGGGCGGATTGGGCGGCGCGGAGGAGGGCTTCGTAGTGGCGTGCGTTGGTGACGGTCTGGGCCGGTGCGATCTGTAGGGGCATCGCTTTGCGCGTAAGCAGGTCGGTCAGCGGGGTGAGGTCAGGGTCGGCGAGGGCGGAGATTTTGATTGCTCCGTCGGGTATACGGTCTTCGTAGATGTCTGCTTTGTTGTAGATTATGACAGTGCGGTCGCTGGGATTTTCGGGGTAGGATGGATTTTCGGGGTCAATGAGCCAAAGGTTTATGTCGGCGTCGGCAATGGCTTTTTGGGCGCGGTCGATGCCGATTTTTTCTATGGGGTCGTCGGTTTGGCGGATGCCGGCGGTATCGATGAAGCGGAATAGGATTCCGTTGATTTCGGAGGTGTCTTCAATCGTGTCGCGGGTGGTTCCGTGTATGTTGGAGACTATGGCTTTTTCTTCGCCGATTAGTCGGTTGAGAAGGGTTGATTTTCCGGCGTTAGTTGCGCCGGAGAGGGTTACTTTAACTCCGTTTTTAATTGCGCGCCCGGTTGCGAATGAGTCGGCGAGGGCGTTCACCTTTTTGAGAATCAGGCGTGCGAGGTCGAGGAGTTTCGAGCGGTCGGCAAACTCTACGTCTTCTTCGCTGAAGTCGAGTTCGAGTTCGGCAAGCGAGGCGAGTTCAATGAGTTGGTCGCGGAGGTTGTTGAGTTCGCGGGAGAATTCGCCCCTGATATGGGAGAGAGCCACGCGCGCTGCGGTGCGTGAGTCGGCGGCGATTATGTCGGCCACGGCTTCGGCCTCGGCAATGTCGAGTTTTCCGTTTGCAACGGCCCTGCGGGTAAATTCTCCCCTGTCAGCAATTGAGGCGCCTTGGCGAATGAGCAGGTTGATTAGTTCGCGCTGAATCCAGGGGGAGCCGTGGACGCTAAGTTCGACGGTTTCTTCGCCGGTATATGAGCGGGGGCCATGAAAAACCGTTGCGACTCCGTCGTCGAGGGGTTGGCCGGTTTCGGGGTCGAAGATAGTGCCGTAGTGGGCCGAATGACTTTTGGCAAGTTTAAGGTCGGCGCCATTCCATATTTTGGAGACAATAGTTATCGCGTCCGGGCCGGAGATGCGAGCCACGGCGATTCCTCCGACTCCGGCAGGAGTGGAGATTGCGCAGATTGTTCTTATCAGTGGTTGTTCCATTTATGGAAACGTGATTGGGATTCGAGGATATTTTGAACCGAGTCGGGGAGAACGTAGAAAAAGTCGTGGCCGGTTAAGGTTTCGACGGAGTCAATCGTGACCATAGAGTTCCGGATGCTGCCGGTCACTTCGGAGTTGGGCATAATGAAGGCGATTCCGCGCGGCGGTTTGGCCCAGGGGGCGGCAATTACTTTGAAGAAAGCCCGGGGCACGGCCACATGATTTTCGCCGATATATTCTTCCGGCTCGGGGTTATGGATAATCGGACCTGAAATTATCAATATGGCGCTATCCTGAACGGCCCATCGGCGACATTTATTTTCGAGCGAGTCCCATGCGCCGCTGTTGAGGGCGATTGATTGCGGGCACATATTGGCCATCGAGAAGCAGTCAATCATTGCCTGCTCGGACCATTTCATATCGGCCGCGGGAGCCATATGACCGCGTGAATAGCCGGAGCCGCGATAGTCGTAGGTCGTAGGGCAACCATTGACCTTGCGGTCTTGAAAGAACTGCTTCCCTTTACGTATGGCGGGGCCTTTGGTTTCGGAGCCGAGGAGTTCCCAGGCAACCCAGTTCGGAATATGGGTTTCGGGATTGAAACTTACGGTGAAACCGGTGTATTCAACAATTTCTTCCGGAGTATTCGGGGCGGTCTTGACTTTGAGCATCTCGTCGGCCGTGGAGTCGATAATGACTGAGTTTTCGGCGGCAATCACGGCCTGATGCTCTCGTGAAGCACAAGCCTTGACGGCGCAGCAAGCGAATATCAATGTCACGCCGAGCAGCAAAAGGGTTTTACTGACCGACATCCGGTCTGAATATTGGCGTTTATTCTTGTTTGGCATACTTTTCAAGCAGAGTGTTTAACGCATTGATTTGCGCGGAAGTAGGTGCGTTTCTCCTCGGGCGGGTATGGGAGAAAATCATCAGGGCATCGTCGAGTTCGGCAAGCGCGCCGGCGTCTCCCTTCTCGATAAATTCCTTTCTCAGGGCGCGAATTTTTTCGCTAAGAAGAATTCCCTCAATCAGCCTTTCGAAGCGCACCGAAGATTTTGCGTCGGGATAGATAAAATAAGTATCGCCCGGGGCGAAAAACTTAAATCGCGAGTCAGTCAGCGGGTTATCGGTCCAGTTGCTCCAACTCCAGTGGAGATAACCGTCATGGCCTGTAACGACGCTATGAACCGGGAGCCACGCAGCGTCGGCCGGTGCAGAATTAGAGAAAAGATTGGGCTCGGGCGACGAGCAACACGTGTAAAGCGACGAAATCAGGCCCTTCTTGCGCCGGTCGGCAACAACCGACGGCGGAAACTGGTCGCCCTGAGTGATTGTCAGCGCATAGAGCCGGTCGGCAATTTCGGGGTGGTAATTTCCGGCGAGCGATATTTTCATTCCAGGGGCAGCCGAGTCGATGATTTCAATCGCGTTTTTCATGTCGGCCATCGAGCGTTCGTCCATCGCAATCATTGTCCGGTCGGCCCATCCTTTTTCCTCAAGGTGGGCCCGGAATGCCTTCAGGAAATTGAGCCACAGGTCTTTATATTCTTGCGAATCGGTGGTCGTCTTGATGAATCGATACTCGCCTGAGGGGCGGTCAAGGTAACGGAAATTCATTTCCCAGGGGACCATTGAGAAACATTCAATGTCGGGGCCGACACCGTTTTCCGTCATAAATTCAACCCAACGGTCAAAGACGGTATAGTCATAATCCCACGAGCCGTCTGCATTGCGATAGGTCTCGACCATCGGAAGAAAGAGGTCGTTGCTCTGTTCGCCCCACGGCTCGAAGAACAGGATTGCCGAAATTGTCCGTTGGCCGGCTCGGGCAAGCATCCGGGCGTAGGGTTTAAGCAGTTCGAAGTGTTCCGCGCTCCAGGGCTCTACGCCGTAGTAACGGCTTATGGCATAGGGCTGTTGCCAAAGATTAAGGTAGAAAGCCTGATTCTCGGGCGAAGGGAGCGAGCGTCTGTCAACCCTTATGCGCAGGGTAATTTTTTCGCCGTCAACGCTGAGGGTTTCAATATATTCGCCCGGAGCACAGTCGGCCGGCACGTCAATAGTAACCCAAACCGGCCGCAATTCTCCGGCTTTAACTTTAGTAGCCGGGTCGCCTATAATATCCGGGACCTCGTAGGTAGGGAGACTGTCGGGATGCACGCCGCAGGTGCGAAAAGCGTCGGTTATCACATAGTCCAGAAAGTGGGCCGAGCCTTCGAGTTTTCCCGTCAATTTTGCCGTAACGGGCCCTTCGGAGTCAGTTTGAAAAAGGGCAAGCGCGCCGATGCGTTCCCCGCGCCAGGCGTATAGCGTAGTATCCGCAGGTGTGGCCGAGGGATATTGCGCATCACGCTGATAATGAATATCTTTGCTGCCCCAACCGAGTTTGGCCTCAGCCCTGAAGCCGATTGCCGACACGATAACTCCGAGCAGAAGCAGAAGGCGCGTCAGTTTCATTTCTTGACCTCGACTTTAGCGGTTGGCGGAAGGGTTGAGTTGCGACGGGCAACAGCATCATTCACCTTGGCGCCGAGCGCAAGGAAGGCGTGGCCTTCGGGCGAATCGCTCAGTGCAATAGGCGAGCCTGCGTCGGCCTTGATGCCGATATCCTCAACCAGAGGTATTTGGCCAAGGAGTTCTACTCCCAATTCTTCGGCCAGCCGCTTGGCGCCCTCTTTCCCGAAAAGGTAATAACGCTCGTCGGGGTGGCGCAGGGGGGTGAACCATGCCATATTTTCAATCAGACCGAGCACGGGAACGTTCACCTTCGGGTCCGTGAACATTGCAATGCCTTTGCGGGCATCGGCCAGGGCGACTTCCTGAGGCGTGCTGACCACTACTACTCCGGTCAGCCCGAGGGTTTGAACCAGAGTCAGGTGTATATCACTCGTCCCCGGCGGCATATCTATTACAAAATAGTCCAATTCGCCCCAGTCGGCCTGCGTAATCAGTTGATTGAGAGCGTTTGACGCCATCGAGCCGCGCCAAAGCACCGGCTTGTTCTTATCGACCATAAAGCCGATTGAGAGCATCTTGATTCCGTAGGCCTCGGCGGGAATAATCATATCGCGCCCGTCGACCTCATGCATAAACAGTTGGGTATCCTCCACGCCAAACATTTTTGGCATCGAGGGACCGAAGATGTCAGCGTCGAGCACGCCTACTTTGTAGCCCAGACGGCTGAGCGCCACGGCCAGATTGGCGGCCACAGTGCTTTTGCCTACGCCCCCTTTGCCGGAACTTACGCCGATAATGTTCTTGACTCCCGGGAGCAAGGGGCGCGGAGCCTCTTTTTCGGGCGCGGGGCGGCGAGTTTTGACTGCGATATTCCCTTTGATTTCAATATCGGGGGCTATGAAGGTCAGAATTGCGGTCTCGGCATTTTTGACAACCGAGCGGATAAAGGGGTCGGTCGACTTATCGAAAATCAGCGAAAAAGAGACTTTACGACCGTCGATTCGGAGGTCGTCTTCAACCATTCCGAGTTCGACGATATTTTTGCCGTTTCCTGGGTAGCGCACTTGCTTCAGCGCTTCGAGTATGAGGTTGGGATATAGGGTCTGCTGTTCCATTTTTGTTTATTCAGGCGAGTTATAATTGCGGCCGTAACTGCGATATGAATCCAACTCAATATCGTCAGTTTCAGGCTCTTGCAGTTCGGTTTCGGCGGGAAGGGCAAAGGCGAGATATTTGATTGTCAGCCCGCGGTCGAGCCATTGCTTCTCGTAGTGGGTTTTGATTTCGAGAATATCGTTGCTCCCGGCGGGCACTTCGCCGTAAAGATCTGCCGTATTGGCTTTTACGGGAAGTTGGTTGAGTTCAACAACCCGGCGGGTATATTCGTAGAGAAAGGGGCTGTCCGTCTTGAGGTTGATTACTCCGCCGGGTTGAAGAATTGAACGATACATTTCGAGGAAGTTAGTGGCCGCCAGGCGTTTGCGCGTCTTCTTCATCTGCGGGTCGGGGAAGGTAATCCAGATTTCGGCAACCTCGTCCGGCGCAAAAAACCGACTGATTAGTTCGATATTTGTGCGCAGGAATCCGGCGTTTTTCAGCCCCGTAAGGTGCGCCTCTTTGGCGCCGGCCCACATACGGGCGCCCTTAATATCAACCCCGATGAAGTTCTTGTCAGGAAACTTACGGGCAAGTCCGACCGTATATTCTCCGCGCCCGCATCCGAGTTCGAGCACAATCGGATTCTCATTGCCGAAAAAGTCCTTATGCCAGTTGCCGCGCAGGCTCAGGTCCGAGCGTTCGAGGTCTCTGAACGGGACTTGAATCACGTTGGGCAATTCTTCCATTTCCGCAAACTTGCGAAGTTTGTTTTTTCCCATGGTTCGTTTGGTTAGATGGAGATTTTAGCAACGCCCGCGCCGCAGACAATCAGATATACGCCGCCGGGCCATGCTGAGGTAGAGAAGGTTACCGAGGTCTTCGGCGAGTTCTGGGCGGCAACCAGTTGACCTTTAACGTTGAAAATGCTCACGCGGCCTATAGGTTCGGTGGTGAGGACCTCAAGGGTTGAGCCTTCGCTCCTTACGCGCAGCGGGTTGTCCGTCTTGTTATCGTTAATTTCGTCAATCCCGTCCTCAATTTCGCTCACTATGTTGAAGTCTTTCCATTGGTCTGCTTCGAGAAAGTGCTCGACCATATCGTCGGCCGTAACCAACGTTACGTTCTTTTGGTCAACATTGCGCCAGACGCTTTCGCCAAGGTAGGGAACATTGCTGACCTCTACAGCATTGATGGCGGCGAGGCCGCTCATCCCGGCCATGGCGTTGTCGGCAATATAGTCAGTCGATTTCGGGAGGCTTAACGTTTGAATCGACTTGGCGCCTGCAAGGGCCGATGAGCCGATGGTCTGTGTCTTTTCGGGAAGTAAGAGCGTTTTCAGGCCGTTACATTCCGCAAGGGCCCATGGCCCGATTTCGGTGCAACGGGCAAGCGCTTCGAGGCTCAGGTTTTTCAACCCGCTGGCCTCAAAAGTGCCCTCGGGAATTGAGGGAAGCGAATTATTTTCGGCAATGTTGACGGTCGAGAGTTTGCTGCAGTATGCAAAGGCTCGTTCGCCGATAGACTTTACTGAAGCGGGGATGTTGATTTTCGTGAGATTCTGACAGCGAAGGAAGGCATAATCGTCAATTTTCTCTACGGAGTTCGGAATGGTTAGTTCCGTTATTCCGGTGCCCGACAGCGCCCCTTTGCCAATTGATTTAAGTCCGGAGGGGAGTTTAAGGGTGGTCAATGTCGTGAGTCCGGTCAGCGAGTAGGCGGGCAGGGTCGCTTCAGGCGATGAGGTCAAACCCGTGTAGGGTAGGCGGGAGCCGGCATATTTCGCAATTTTCGCGCCGCTGAGGTCAAGTTCCCGCAGATTGTTGAAGTTATCCTGTATGTAGGAAAAATCGGCTGCGTTAATTGTCCCGCTGATGGCTAACGTAGTTTCCGTCGGGTCAATTTCAGCCAAGGCGGATTTAAGATTTCCGGCCGACACGCCTTCGATTTTGGCCGCAATGGCTGCATCGGCGCTGATTCCGACAATAGCCGCCGCAAAAAGGATTTTGAGTTTGCTTAATTTCATATGGGAGAGAGGTTTATCAGGTTGTTGTATAATTGATTACGGAGTCGACGATATAGAGCGCGAGGATACTGCTGCGCTTGATTTCCAGGTCGTCATAGTCCGGGTTGTTGCTGTGGAGAATAACGTAGTCGCTGTTTTCGTGGCGTCGAATGGTTTTCACCATACGGAATTCTTCCATCACTACGACGTAGGTTTTGCCCCATATTATCGTCTCTGTGCTGACTTCGCGAATCGCAATGTAACTTCCGTTGGGGATGGTAGGCTCCATTGAGTTGCCACTGACGCGGACCATACATTCATTGCCCGGATTAAGAACTCCCGGAAGGTCAATGAATCCGCTGATGCGGTCCTCGGTCATCTGGCGGCTCAGGGGGCCGAATCCGGCCGTGACGTCGATGTCGTAGATAGGCACTCCGCGGTTCGGCTGGGCTTCGCGGTGTTCGCCGATACTAATGTCGGTGATGCCCTCCGCCTTACCGAAGGGGACGTCCTGGCCCGTGGTCAGCCAGAGGCGTGAAACCCCGAGGTCAAGACAGATGCGGTTCACGAGGCCTATCGTAATCGGAAGACGTCCGCTCAGATGTTTCGACATATTTGCCGGACTTATTCCTATTTTGTTGCACAATCCGGTCTGACTGAGGCCTAAAAGGAGCATCAGTTTGCGGATGCGTTCTATAATCTGTTTTTGCTCTTTAAGAGGTATCTGAGGCATAGGTGGTTAGATATTTAGAGTGCGTTTTTCTTAATTTGATTTCACAATGACCTTGATTGCGCCCGCAACCGAGTCGGAGGTCAGCAGATAGAGGCCCGTCGGGAGGTCAACAACCGTGTTGTCCTCAACCTCTTCGAGAATCATTACGATTCGGCCGCTCGGCTCGATAATCTTCACTTGCGGAATAGTTTCGGTCGTATTTATAAGGATTGCTCCGCCGATATTGCGGGCGCTGAGTTTAGCCCCTTGGTAAACGCCGGTGATTGAACCGGGCGAAACGATGACGGAGTTGCTTGGAGCCGACTTGATTCCCAGGCGTACGGCCTGAACCGTATAACTTTCCGACCCGCTGAAATCGTTGATTTCAAGATAGTTCTCTTCGGCGTCAATCTGTTGGGTTGAGGCTCCGTCGGGCCCGTAAATCGTGCGGTTTACTACGTAGTAGTCAATTACTTCGCTCTCGTTGCCCGGCTCCCAGTTGGCCGTATAACTCGTTTCGGTTATGTCTGACGCAGCCAATGCTACCGGGGCCGTCAGTTCAGGAACGGGCAGACACTCGCCGCGCAAACCTATGCCGAGCGAGCCGCTGATGCCTCCGCCCGAAATCACCATACGGGTTTCGTGGAGCCCGATTTCAGAGGGGGTGTAGTCCACGTTGACCCAGAGCCCGTCAGCGCTGTTCACGGCAAGAGGCGACACCTTGACTGACGATTTCCCGTCCATAGAGAATTGCGACGCGTCGTCGGTCTCGCCCGGGCGGTCATAGATCGTGAGGGTCAGCATCTGCCCCTCCTTCATATTTTCTCCTTTGAGGTGAAGTTTTGAGGTAGATGTATGGCCTTCGGCAACTTCGCCGAAATCAAGAATCATATCCTGCACCGGGGTGATTAGCGTGGGGGTGCCGGCAGGAGTATAACCTCCGTCTATATGCTCCGAAAGAATAAATGGGTCGCCCACTTTGTCGCCCCAGATGTATTCGGCCAGTTCCGGGAAGTCGATGAATGGGTTGCGATTATTCTGAATCTTATAAACAGCCTCGTTGCGGTCAATCTCCTTTTGGCTTACCTTGTCGGCGCGAGCCCAAGCGAGCAGCAGGTCGCGGCTCCATGTGTTAAGCGTCGGGTAAGTTCCGGTCATTACCATATAGGTATACTTCCAGGTGAGGTTCTGGTAGCAAGTCGCCATATAGAAATAAGTACGCGCAAAGTCGCCCTTATACTCATCGTCCGGTTCGAAAACCAATGTCGCGCCCCCTCCCTGGCCTGTCACGGGGATACCGACAGTTGTAATTCCGTTGTCAAATTTCGGAGTCTTCGAGCGGTCGACCGTGCCTAACGGATAGTTGCTCTTGGCCATATTGGCCGCGCTCTCCGACGGATAAAGGTGGTTAAGGTCCACATATGCAGGAATATCCGTCAATCCGCCCCACCAACTCTTCGGGAACGAATGTTCGCGGTTCAGGCCGCTGAAACTCGGCGCATAAAGGGGTATATCGCTGTACATATCCCACCAACGGCGCGAGTCCGGATAAACGTCGGTTTTCTGAAAATTGCTCGGAAGGCCCGAATAACTAACCTCCGTATGGGGGTAAATTACTTGGTAGACAGCGGTTTTCAAGGCCGATCCGCTAAGGCCGTCAATACTATTATAATAACCCGACGGAATAACGCGGTCCGCGCCAGAACCGGCCAACGTTGTTGCCGCAAGGATCGTTATGGCTAAAACTCTTTTCATGTGTAAAACTTGCAAGTATTTGCGCAAAATTACAACTTTTCCCCGAATCCGCCAAACTTTTCCCAAAATATTTCCGTATTTTTAAATATTTCAAAAACAAATCCGCAAATCCTATAAGAAATGCGGAATCAAATCCTCAAATCTTATAAGAAATGCGGAAAACTTGATGTCAACTTTTCGTCAACATCCTCCCGGGGTCACTCCCACTCGATGGTTGCCGGGGGTTTGGAGGAGATGTCGTAGCAGACGCGG
>CAYUGU010000075.1:0-9692 GCA_964444345.1 uncultured Bacteroides sp. | reverse complement strand
GCTATCACACCGCAAAGATAATCCAAATCCCCGAAACCGCAAAATATGAAATCAGGTAGGGGATGAGTTGTTTGTCTTCGATATAGTCAACGAGGGCTCCGAGGCCGGTTCCGAGGATAATACCGGTTTTGGGCATTTCGCCCTCTATTTTGTTCTGCAGATATTCGGCAGTTTGTTTGATGAGGTCCAGCATATATTGTTTAGTGTTTATGGTTTAGGGTTTAGTGTTTAGTGTTTATGGTTTAGTGTTTATGGTTTAGGGTTTAGTGTTTAGTGTTTATGGTTTAGGGTTTAGTGTTTAGTGTTTATGGTTTAGGGTTTATGGTTTAGTGAATTTTAAGGTCTTTAGATTTTGTATTTTGTCTTTTTTATTTTGTATTTTTTTTTACTTGTTTTTTTTCTCGATAAGGGCGGTTATGGTGTCGTGGAAGTCTTCGGCGCCGGCGTTGCTTTCGGCTACGTTGGGAATAACCTTTACCGAAATAGGGAGGTAGAAAAGTCGCGATTTGAGGCCCTTGGGGAGATTCTTGAGGCCGCTCAGGCGCATAGCGTCCTTTTCGGTTGTGATTACAATTGTATTCTTGACGTCGGGCGAGGACTTGATTTTCTTTACGAGGTCGTTGATGTCGCGGCGCGAATAATTATGATGGTCGGGGAAAATCATACTGCTGATGCGCGCCGAGGTTTGGCGGAGATGCTTGATGAAGGGGAGGGGGTGGGCAATTCCGGCCAGTGCGATTACATATTTTGTCGAATCAAGGTCGGCAATGGAGCGGATTGCGCCCGCCGACTCGGGAAATATCGGCTTTATGTCGTCGTACTCGTAACTGCTGAAATAGAGTTTCTGGTAGGGGTAGAGATTCAGATTTTTGACGAAGAGGCGATACTCCAGTTGCTTCATGTCGGGCGGACATTTCGTGACGATAACGATGTCGGCGCGATGAAGGGCACCCTTGTTTTCGCGCAGGCGTCCGGCGGGGAGCATCGTATCGGAGTAGACGGGTCGGGAATACTCGGTGAGGACCACTGAGACTCGCGGCTTCACGTAGCGATGCTGGAACGCATCGTCGAGCAAAATCAGGTTGAGCGTGGGGTCGATTTCGCGCATACGGTCAATGCCCGCACAGCGGTCTTCGCATACGGCGACCATCACGCCCTGATGACCGAACTTCTTGTAGATCTGAAAGGACTCGTCGCCAATTGAGGCGGCAGTGGCGGAGTCGTCGGCCAGAACAAATCCCGAGGTCTTGCGGTTATAGCCGCGCGAAAGCACTCCGATTTTATATTGTCCCTGGAGCAGGCGTATAAGATACTCGGTATGAGGCGTTTTGCCGGTGCCTCCTACGGCGATGTTGCCGACCACGAGGACCGGAATATCAAACTCGCGCTGGGTCAGAATCCCGAGGTCAAACATCTTGTTGCGAGTGGCCGTGACCGCCCCGTAGGCCACTGAAAGCGGCTTGAGGAACAGTCCCGACAGCAGGATTTGAGATGTTGACTTATGGTCTGACATTTATTTTATGAGAATAGTTTCGACTTTGCACTGAACGCGCGGGGCGCTCTTGATTCGTTCGATATGTTTATAGAGCGTCATAGTCTCTTCGTCGAGGAGACCGGCGCGCGCGGCGTTGATTTCGTCGAGGGTCAAGAGGTCTTCCCACCATTCGCCCGTCACCTTCGGATAGGTTTCGACGCGATAGGAGTTAAGGTTGAGTTCGCCAACCATATCGAGAACGGCGTTGCGCAGGGAGCCGAGGCTGTCGACCAGACCTATGTTCTTGGCCGTAGCGCCGTCCCATACGCGCCCTTCGGAAATCACCTTCACGGAGTCTTGCGAAATATGTCGGCCGGCGGCCACGCGCTTGGTGAACGTATCGTAGCCGCGATTGACAAACTGCTGCATCTTGTCGGCCTGGTCCGGAGTCATAGCCTGAAGTATTGTCGGGAAATTGCCGTTGGCGTTGGTCTGCACGGTCGAGGTGGTTACGCCAAGATGCTTGTCGAGGAGGCCCTGAATGTCGGGAATCATACCGAAGATGCCGATAGAGCCGGTGATAGTTGTCGGCTGGGCATAGATTCGGTCGGCACCGCAACTGATGTAGTAGCCGCCGGAAGCAGCAACGTCGCCCATCGAGACGTAGAAGGGCACACCGGTTTTCTCCTTGAATTGCTGCAGGGCTTCCCAAATCTGTTCGGAGGCGAAGGCGGAGCCGCCGGGCGAGTTTACGCGCAGAACGAGGCCGGCTATATTGTCGGCATTGTCCATCAGGTCAAAAATCTCGTCGACCATAGTGTTGCCGACAATGCCCTCCTTGCCGGAGTCGAAAATTTCGCCGACGGCGTAGAGCACGGCAATTGTCTTTGCTTTCTTTTTGGGCGACTTGACTCCGGGGAGATAGGAATAGTCGGTCAGGTCATTGGCGGCAGCATATTCGGCGACGGACACAATATTGACGTCGTCAAATTTATCTTTGCCGGCCTTTTCGGCGAGATGCTCTTCGGCTTCGTGGCGATAGCCTATTTTGGTCACGATTCCGAGGCTTAGAATCGAGTCGGCGGGCATAGTGAACGTAAAGTCGTCGGCCCATTTATTGACGGTTTCTGGCGTCACGTTGCGGTTGCGGGCAATGTCGCCTTTGATTGAGTTCCAGATAGAGTTCATATAGACCTCGTTCTGCAGGCGGCTTGCGGGGCTCATTTCGGTCAGGAAGTAGGGCTCGACGGCGCTCTTGAAGGTGCCTACGCGGATAATCTGCATCTTGACGCCGAGTTTGTCGAGCAGACCTTTGTAGAAAAGGGTTGTTCCGCTCAAGCCGTGGATGTCGACCGAACCCTGGGGATTGAGCCAGAGTTCATCGGCCGCACTGGCCATGTAATAGTCGGCTTGCGAATAGGAATCGCCATAGGCCATTATCCACTTGTCGGGCTGGCTCTTATAGTAGTTGAGCGCTTCGTCGATTGCCTGCATAGAGGCCATACCGGCCGATGCACCGTCACATTTAATCAGGATACCTTTGATGCGCGAATCATGGGCGGCACGATAGATTGATTCGGTAATGTCGCTCAGATACTGTCCCTTGTTGAGGCTTCCGGCCAAGGCGTCGGCAAAACTTGCAGGCGCGCGGCGTTCGCTGATAGGTTCCGAAAGGTCGAGGCAGAGAACCGTCCCTTTCTTGATTTCGGCCGTGGCCACAGACTTCATGCCTGACGAAGAGGTTATTGAAACCGTGATTGCCGTCACAAACAGGATAAGCAACAGCAGGAATGTCAACCAAATGGCGGCCATAGAGCCGAGCATCGAGAGAAAAAACTTTTTGACCATATCTCTTAAGGGGTGTTATAATCGGTTGTTAATGAATGAACTATGAATTGCGGTCAGCGACCGGTTTAGGAAAGAGTGGGGGACCATACAGGCCACAGCCCCGGGCGACGCCTTACGCGGAGAGTAGGCTACGGGGATGCCCTCAACGTTGAGGGCGGCGGCAAACTGCTCCGTGGCGTTTTCGAGCATATTGTCGGTCACGGGGCCTATAATCGCTATGATCGAGAGGTCGGGGGTCACTTCGACCTTCACGCGGCCGGAGGCGAGTTCTTCGGCAAACTTGCCGTTTAGGATTTCGCGGGCGCGGTCGGCGTCGGCTGCGTGGATTGCACATTGGCAACTTTGGTTAGGCATCAGTGTCTCCACTCCGTTGCGCGACAGCGAGTTAATCATCCGGTCAGACCATTCGCCGGGAGCGCCGACAAGCGAAACGAGGCAGGTCGAGGCGATTGCGCTGACGCCAACGATTCCGCGGCCCGAGCCTCCTTCGGAAATGAGAGTTCCGGGGTGGGCGGCGTTAAATGTGTTCTTGATAACGATAGGAATGTTGGCCGAGAAAACGGGGTAGATTGTCGGCGGATAGACAACCTTTGCGCCGAAGTTACACAGTTCCATGGCCTCGACAAAACTCAGATTGTCAATCACAAAGGCATCGTTGACCACACGCGGGTCGGCCGTCATGAAGCCGTCGACGTCGGTCCATATTTCAAGGACCGTAGCCTTGAGTTCGGCGGCCAGAATCGCTGCCGTATAATCGCTGCCGCCGCGCCCGAGGTTGGAAATGTGTCCCTCATTGTCGCGCGAGATGAATCCCGGAATGATAACCACATCAGCCCCTTCAATCGGGTCGAATACGGAGTGGATGGCCCCGGAGGTCGTCTCGGGGTCGAGCACGCTCTTGCCGTAGACCTGGCGGGTGCGGATAAAGTCGAGCGAGTTGCGCAGGAGCGAGCCGGAAATCATCATACTGACGATGATGCACGACATGCGTTCGCCGTAACTGACGAGCAGGTCGAGGCTTCGGGGCGTCAGTTCGCGCAGCAGGGCAATCGCGTTGCAGACCATCTGCATCTCGTCGAGCAGGGCGCCCACCTTGCTTTTGCAGTCAGCAGCGGCTTCGGCGGGGATAACCGCCTCAATTACATCAAAATGGCGCGAACGAATTTCTTGGATAATAGCATTATAAAGCGGGTCGGCATTACCGGCTCTGTTTCCACATTCAATCAGCCGATTCGTAATGCCGCCTAACGCCGAAACCGTAACGATACACGGTTCAGTCTGATTCTCAACGATGGACTTAACGCACCGCAAACTTTCGGGAGTCCCGACGGAGGTGCCGCCAAACTTGAGTACTTTCATCTATATAGTCGAAAAAACGCGTTCTTAGGATTATAATTTGCCTGCAAATTTAACACTTTCCGCCGACATATCAAAGCATTCTCCCGAAAAAAAGATGTCGGCGGAATAAAAAAACTTCCGGTGCGGGGCATCGGAAGTTTATGGGGGAGAGCGGTAAGGGGGATTTATTTTACCTTCTCTGCGAGTTCGGCGCCGGCCTTGAACTTAACAGACTTGCGGGCGGCGATAGTCACCTTTTCCTTGGTGCGGGGGTTGATACCCTGACGCTCGGGCTTTTCAACAACGGAGAAAGTGCCGAAGCCGATGAGGGCGATCTTGTCGTTGTTGGCGAGTGCTTCGCCGATAGATTCGATAGCAGCGTTGAGTGCGTTTTTCGCATCGTTCTTGCTGATGCCAGCCTTTTCGGCGATAGCATTTACGAGTTCAGTCTTGTTCATAATGAAAAAAAAGTGAATAATAGTGTTTGAGTTGAAATTTTGTGCAAAGTTAGTTCTAAATTTCGGAATATCAATAGGAAAGTGCAAGAAAATGAAAAAAATGTGCAATTTTTATGTTAAAATTTATTAAAACACCGCTTTTTAACGTTATTTTATCCGTAAATTTGCACTACTATGAGAGAAAAGAATGTTTTTCCCGTGCTCTCCGTGGCCGGTTCGGACTGCAGCGGCGGGGCTGGAATTCAAGCCGATATAAAGACAATTTCGGCCTGCGGATGCTATGCGATGGCAGCGATTACGAGCATCACGGCCCAGAACACAACGGCCGTTGACCGCGTCGAAGGGGTGTCGCCCTCGATGGTTTATGACCAGATTAGAATGGTTTTTGAGGACATCCCCCCTCTGGCCGTCAAGACCGGAATGTTGTTCAGCGGGGAGATTGTAAGGTCCGTGGCCGACGCCTTGCGCGATTTCAAGGCCGTGAACCTTGTGGTTGACCCCGTGATGATTTCAACCTCCGGGAGCCGCCTGATTTCCGAGGAGGCCGTTGACCTGATGGTTAACAAACTGTTTCCCTTGGCCGAACTGGTCACTCCCAATCGCCACGAAGCCGAAGCGCTGACCGGACTGACCGACCCTGAAGCCCAAGGCCGGCGGTTGATCGAAATGGGGTGTAAGGCCGTGCTGGTCAAGGGGGGCGACAGCGATAACCCCTGCATGAAGACCGACCTGCTCGTGATTAACGGCAGCAAGTCTTTTTCTTTTAGCCTCCCGGCAATCGAGACGCCCAATACCCACGGCACCGGTTGTACCCTCAGTTCCGCTATAGCCTCAAATCTGGCTAAGGGTCACAGCCTGTATAACTCCGTAGCCTTGGCCAAGGCCTACGTGAACAATGCGATATTTTATGGGGCCGACCGAAATATTGGCCGGGGCCACGGACCGCTGGACCATTTTTACCGTACAGACTTCGGATGCGATTGATTGTGATTACCCCCGAGCGGCCTCATCAACACGAGGCTGAGTTGATTGCCGCAATGCTCCGCCGGGGCATTGACCGCGTTCATCTGCGCCACCCGGCTGCCTCCGAGGGGGAGTTACGCAATATTATTGCCTCCGTTCCGTTAGAATTAAGAGGGCGGCTGACGCTCCACGACCATTTTCGCCTCTGCAGCGAGTTTCCGCAGTTGGGCGTCAATCTTAATACGCGCAACCCGCACGCGCCCGCGGGAATCCACGGGCCCTTGAGCCGCTCATGCCATACGGTGGAGGAAACCCGCCTTGAGGCCGATTATGTGCTTCTCAGCCCGATATTTCCGAGCATCAGCAAGCCCGGCTATAGCGGCGAGTTTACCGATGAGGACCTCTCGGCCCTTCCGCCCGGAAAGGTGGTTGCCCTCGGCGGCGTGGACTGTGAACGTCTTGCCCTCCTCAAGCGTTATCCTTTCGTCGGAGCCGCATTTTTGGGCTCCGTATGGAATGAAAACTCTAACCGGGCGACAGTACTTGAAAATGTCGCCAAAATTATTGAAAAGAACATATGATTATAGCATCTCAGAAACGTAAGGAAAATATAGCCGAATATCTGCTCTATATGTGGCAGGTTGAGGATATGATTCGCGCCAACGGTCTTGACCTTGACAAGATTCGCACGAATATTATCGACCGCTTCACGGACCTGACACCCGAGCAGCGCAAGGCCATGGACGAATGGTATGAATCGCTGATTGACATGATGAGGCGCGAGGGCGTCGTCGAGCGCGGACATCTGCAGATGAACCGCAATATTCTCGGCGACCTGACCGACCTTCATAAGCAGTTGCTTGCCGACCCGCGATTCAATCAGTATCAGTCGCTCTACTATAAAGTGCTCCCCCTGATTGTTGAACTCCGCTCGCGTGCCGGCGACGCAGCCGAAGACGAGATAGCCACCTGCTTCACGGCCCTCTACGGAATGTTGATGCTTAAACTCCAAGGGAAGGAACTCAGCGAGGAGACCGCCCGCGCTATGGCCGACATAACCTCGTTTATCGCAACCCTCTCGGCCTATTATCATAAGAACGAAACCGAACCTCTCTTTGCCCCGAAAGATTGATGAAGAACCTGATTTTCCCGGCTATACTGATTGCCACTACCGCCTGCGCCTCGGCTTCTGAGGCTCCCCGTAGCGACGCTTCGCGCCCATCGTCGACGGAGTTTGTAACCGTTATGAACCCGGAGATTCCGATGGAATATAGTTTTGCGGGCGAGAAGTTAGATCTCGACCGTGTAGACATGGCCGAGCGGCTCGACCGCGAACTGACCGCCATGGCCTATACCCACGGCAATACCCTGCTGACAATCAAGCGCGCTAATCGTTATTTCCCTATCCTGGAGCCGATTTTGAAAAAAAACGGGCTGCATCCTGATTTTCTCTATCTGGCCTGCATTGAGAGTTATCTCAACCCGATTGCGCGCTCCGGAGCAGGCGCTGCCGGGATTTGGCAGTTTATGCCCGCAACGGCCAAGCAGTATGGACTGGAGGTCAACGACGAGATTGACGAGCGCTATAATATAGTTAAGGAGACGGAGGCCGCCTGCAAGTATTTCCGCAATGCCTACGCCAAGTATGGCAACTGGGAGTCGGTGGCTGCCAGTTTCAACGGCGGCACCGGGCGCATCGACAAGGAACTCAACGCCCAGGGAGTCAACTCAGCCTTCGACCTTTGGCTCGTTGACGAGACCCGCCGCTACCCTTACCGTATGGTGGCGATGAAGATGATTATGGAGAATCCGGCTGACTATGGCTTCCAACTCAATGAGCATCAACTCTATCAGCCTTATGATTATACGGTCGAGACGGTAAGCGGCCCTGTTGAAGACTGGCCTACGTGGGCAATTCAGCGCGGAATCGACTATGCGACCCTGCGCGAATATAACCCTTGGATTCGCGACAAAAAATTGACCAACAAGGCCGGGAAATCCTATCAGGTATGGATTCCGAAGGCCGACTCCCAGTTGCGTTCGCGACGTAAGACCCAAACCTACAATCCTAACTGGACTAAATGAGCAAAAAATCCTCGAAAAACGCTCTCGAATCCTTGGTTATCAAGGGCGCGAGAGTGCATAATCTGAAAAATATCGACGTTGAGATTCCCCACGGCAAACTGACGGTCATCACCGGTCTGAGCGGCTCGGGGAAATCTTCGTTGGCGTTCGACACTATTTTTGCCGAAGGCCAGCGTCGCTATATCGAAACCTTCTCAAGTTATGCCCGCCAGATGCTCGGCTCGCTTGAACGCCCCGACGCTGACCAAATCAGCGGACTGAGCCCCGTGATTGCGATTGAGCAGAAGACGATTAACCGCAATCCCCGCTCGACTATCGGAACCACCACGGAGGTCTATGACTTCCTGCGCCTGCTCTATGCGCGAGTGGGCGAGGCCCGCTCCTACATCTCCGGAAAGCCGATGGTCAAGTACTCTGAGGAGCAGATTGTTGACCTTATTCTTCAACGCTTCGACGGGCATAAGATTCTCCTGCTTGCCCCGCTGGTCAAGAACCGAAAGGGCCACTATAAGGAACTCTTCGAGCAGTTGAGCAAGAAGGGTTACGTAACGGTCAGAGTCGACGGGAAAATGCGCGAAATCGCCCCCGGGATGAAACTTGACCGCTATAAGAATCACTCAATCGAACTCGTGGTCGACAAACTGAAGGTCACCGACGTAGACATTGCCCGTCTGCGCGGGTCGGTCCAAACGACTCTGCAGCAGGGAGGCAAGCAGATGATTATCTGCGACATCGACGATGACAACAAACTCCATTACTTTTCGCGCACCTTGATGGACGCCGAAAACGGAATCAGTTATCGCGAACCGGCCCCTCATAACTTCTCGTTCAACTCCCCTTTGGGCGCCTGCGAACGATGCAAGGGCTTGGGCGAAATCAATGTGATTGATATCGATAAGGTTATCCCTAACCGCAAACTGAGCATTGCCGGCGGAGCCATTGAGCCGCTCGGCAAGAGTAAGCCTACGGTCATTTTCAAGCAATTGGAGGCCCTGCTGGAACGCTTCGGTTGCTCCCTGAAAACTCCCGTTGAGGAACTCCCCGAGGAGGCCCTCAATGAGGTGCTCTACGGCTGTCCGGACAAACTCGACATCAAGGACCAGACCCTCAGTATGCGCAACTATTTCCGCACATATGAGGGGATTGTGAAGTATATCGAGATGCAGCAGGAGGAGGACGCCGAGTTTGGCGCAAAGTCCTGGAGCAACCAGTTTTATACTCGCGTTGTCTGTCCGGAGTGTAACGGTGACCGCCTGAACCTTGAGGCGCGCCATTTCTATATCGGCGACAAGAATATCGCCGACCTTTGCCGTATGGATATCACGACGCTGATTAAGTGGCTCGACGGGGCCGAGGCCCTCCTTTCGCCGACTCAACGCGTAGTGGCCCACGAGATTTTGAAGGAGATAGGGTCGCGTTTGCGCTTCCTGAAGGATGTTGGCTTGGAATACCTTTCGCTCGGGCGCGCGTCGGCCACCTTGAGCGGAGGCGAGAGCCAGCGCATCCGCCTGGCAACGCAGCTTGGG
>CAYUGU010000074.1:0-9823 GCA_964444345.1 uncultured Bacteroides sp. | reverse complement strand
TGGCTTTTTACAAACTTTGTCACTAATTTTGCACTTGCTTGTTGAAAGTACGCCTTGCGCAAAGGTAGCAAAAAAAGAACGAAATTTTGCGGTTTCGTGGAAAATTCTTAACTTTGCACACTAAAGGTAAAACATTCGAATGATAAGAGAAGTACTTGAACAGGTTATCAGTGAGGACTTGTCCGAACTGTGGTCAGTGTTATCAGCCGACGAGAAGCGGCTGGTGACCGAGAACTTTACGCTCCATCACTACAAGAAGAATGAGACAATCTATTCCGAAAAGGACTCTCCGAAGTTCCTCTGGTGCTTGATTTCCGGCAAGGTCAAGAAGTGGAAAGAAGGCGTCGGAGGTCGCTCGCAGATTATCCGTCTGATTCGCCCCGTCCAATATTTCGGCTATCGCGCTTTCTTTGCCGGCGAGCCTTATGTCAGTTCGGCTTCGGCGTTCGAGAAGTGTGTGGTCGGGACTTTGCCCCTGTCGATTGTTGAGCAATTGATTGAGCAGAACAATGCCGTTGCCCGCTTCTTTATCAAGGAGTTGGCGACAAACCTCGGCAGTTCGGACACCAAGATTGTCAACCTCACTCAGAAGCATATTCGCGGACGCCTGGCCGAAGCCCTTATTGTCCTGGTTGAAAACTACGGCTATGAGGACGATATGTCGACCCTGAAAATCTATATGAGCCGCGAAGACCTCGCCAACCTTTCGAATATGACTACGGCCAACGCCATACGCACGCTCTCGGCCTTTGCCAATGAGCAACTTATCACGGTCGACGGCCGCCGAATCCGTATTCTCGACGAACCTCAATTACATAATATCAGCAGATTAGGATAATGACTAAACTCGGAACCCCCTTTACTAAGTCAGGCACCAAGGCAATGCTGCTCGGCAGCGGCGAATTGGGCAAGGAAGTGACCATCGAACTTCAGCGCTACGGCGTGGAAGTCGTGGCCTGCGATAAGTATGCCGACGCTCCGGCAATGCAGGTTGCTAACCGCGCCCGCGTTTTCGATATGACCGACCCCGAGGCCTTGCGCCGGGCAATCATCGAGGAGAAGCCGGACCATATCATCCCCGAAGTGGAGGCCATTGCAACCCCCGTACTCGTTGAACTCGAAAAAGAGGGATTCAACGTGACTCCCACGGCCGAAGCGACCCTGCTGACTATGAACCGCGAAGGTATTCGTCGCCTCGCTGCCGAAACCCTCGGCTTGAAGACGTCGCCCTATCGTTTTGCCTCCTCGCTCGAAGAATATCGCCGCGCAATCGACGAAATTGGCCTTCCCTGCGTCGTCAAGCCCGTAATGAGCAGCAGCGGCCACGGCCAATCGACCGTACGCACCCCCGAGCAAGTCGACGCCGCCTGGACCGAGGCGCGCGAAGGCGCTCGCGCCGATGCCGGCCGCGTAATTGTCGAAGGCTTTGTCGATTTTGACTATGAAATTACCCTCCTGACCGTTCGCTCCGTCTCCGGAACCTCCTTCTGCGAGCCCGTTGGCCACTATCAGGAAAATGGCGACTACCGCTTCTCTTGGCAGCCGCAGCCAATGTCGGCCACGGCCCTCGAAAAAGCCCGCGAGATTGCCCGCAAAATAACTGACGCCCTCGGCGGCTACGGCCTCTTTGGCGTCGAACTCTTCGTCAAGGGCGATGAAGTTATTTTCTCCGAAGTGTCGCCCCGTCCGCACGATACCGGAATGGTCACGATGATTTCGCAAGACCTCAGCGAGTTTGCGCTTCATGCGCGCGCTGTGCTTGGCCTTCCGATTCCCGCTATCCGCTTCTACGGCCCGTCGGCCTCTGCTGCCGTAGTGGTCGAAGGCAAGTCGAAAGAAATTGTCTTAGGCAATCTCGACGCCGTGCTTGCCGAACCGGGCACTGCTATGCGCGTCTTCGGCAAACCGGAAGTCAACGGCCATAGGCGTATGGCCGTTATCCTTGCCACTGACTCCACTCTCGAGGCCGCCCGCGAAAAGGCCGCCCGCGCCCTCGCCAACCTAAAAATCGACCTCCTTTAATTTTTGTTGAGTGTTTAGTGTTGAGTGATTAACAATCCTCAATCCACTTAAACACTAAACATTAAACACTAAACACTAAACACTAAACACTCAACCCTCAACACTAAACACTAAACCCTAAACCTTCAACCCTCAACCATAAACCCCAAAGATGAACCATAAATTACAGATACGAGACCTTACGCTGCGCGACGGACAGCAGTCGCTGTTCGCAACCCGTATGCCCCAATCGGAAATTGACAAGTTGCTTCCTCTCTATGAAAACGCCGGCTTCTATATTATGGAAGTCTGGGGTGGGGCAGTGCCCGACTCCGTGATGCGCTATCTCGACGAAAGCCCCTGGAATCGCCTGCGCACAATCTCCAAAGCCATGAAGGGCAAGTCGCTCCTGTCAGCCCTCAGCCGCGGTCGAAATCTTTTTGGCTACGTTCCTTACCCCAATAGTGTGCTCGAAGGCTTCTATAAGGAGGCAATCAAGAATGGCCTGAACGTTATGCGCATCTTCGACGCCCTGAACGATATTGACAATGTACGCGACTCAATCAAGATGATCAACGATCTGGGCGGTATTGCCGACGGCGCCGTCTGCTATACGGTTGACCCCAAGGACGATGAGCCTAAGTCATTCTTTGCCAAACTCTTCGGTTCCAAGCCCAAGAAAATTTTCACCGACGAATATTTTGTCGATAAGGCCAAGCAGATGGAGGCCCTCGGCGCGAAAATCATCACTCTGAAAGATATGGCCGGCCTCGTCAATCCGAGCCGCGCCGCCTCGATTATCTCTGCCCTCAAGGCCAACGTGAGCGTTCCCGTCGACTTCCATACCCATTGCACTCCCGGCTACGGTCTCGCCTCCTCGCTTATGGCTATCATTAACGGTGTTGACATCCTCGACACCAACATATGGTACTTCGGCGGCGGCTCGGCTGCCCCGGCTATCGAACTTATCTACGTGTTCTGTAAGAAGTTGGGTGTTGAACTCGAATGTAATATGGAGGCCGTGGGTCATATCCGCGAAGCGCTCTTCGACGTGCGCAAGAGCCTTGCTGCCTTCGACCTGCAGAAAGACCATTTCCCCCGTCCTTTCAATCCGCTTGACCCCAAGGATATGCCCGTCGAAGTTGATGCGCTCTTCGATAAGGCTATTGCCGCTGCCAAGGCGGGCAACGAGGCTGAACTGCTCTCCCTCTGTCATCAGATTGAGGATTACTTCGGATTCCCCAAGCCCAACGAACTCGTGCGCGAAGCCGAAGTGCCCGGCGGTATGTATTCCAATATGGTTGCCCAACTCAAGCAACTCGGCGCCTCCGACCTTCTCGATGACGCTATGCGCCTGATTCCTAAGGTGCGTCGCGATGCCGGCCTGATTCCGCTGGTGACTCCCACGTCGCAGATTGTCGGCTCTCAAGCCGTTTCGCTTGCCCTTGACCGCAAGAACGGAAAGCCCGACTACTCAACCCCGTCAATGCAGTTTACTTCACTCGTGAAGGGTGAGTATGGCCATACTCCTGTGGCCATAGACCCCGCTTTCCGTGAAAAGATTACCGGCTCGCCTGAAGAGAAGGCCTATGATACCTCGAAATATAAAGAGCCGCAAAACCCGACGCTCGACGAGTTCGGAGGCGTGAAACTCGCCGTCAACCCCGAGGAGGAACTGCTGCTCGCGTTGCTCCCCAATGTGGCCAACGGATTCCTTAAAAAGCGTCGCGCGGAAGAATATCAAGCCGCTCAGGCCGCTCTCGCTGCCGAAGCCGAGGCCAAGCGGTTGGCCGAAGAGGCCGCCAAGCCGAAGCCCGAGCCTATTACGGGCGAAGTGCTCCAGGCTCCGATGGGTGGCACGATTATCTCAATCAACGTTAAACCCGGCGATAAGGTCAACACCGGCGACCTCCTTCTGGTCTATGAGGCCATGAAGATGGAAAACGAGGTTGAGGCTGAACATCCCGCCGTGGTTAAACGCGTCTTTGTTGAGCCCGGCCAGGTTGTAGGCCTTGAGGCTAACCTGATTGAGTTTGAAGACTGATGAGCCTTAAGAAGGTCATTCTTCTTACCCTTTTAACCCTTGGATTTGTTGGTTGTCGCCATACGGTGACGACCGACAAACCTGTTATTACCGTCAGCATTGAGCCCCAGCGGTGGCTTTTGGAGCAGATTGTCGGCGACCGCATGGAAGTGCAGTCGCTGATTGGCAAGGGGGCCGACCCGGAGAGTTACGAGCCTACGTTCGGCAATCTCGCGCTGCTTGAACGCAGCCGGGCCTACCTGACAATCGGCGGACTCCCTTTTGAGACGTCAATCGTGGAAAAAGTTCAGGCTAACTGTCCGGAACTGATTGTCAGAAACTCTTCCGATTCCATTGATTATATTCTCGATACCCACGGCGAGACACATTGCGGAAACTGCCATAGCGAGGATCCTCATATTTGGAACTCGGCCCGAAATATGCGTCTGATTGCCGCCGGGATGCTCAAGACCCTTAAGGAGATTGACCCTGACGACTCCGACTATTACGAGGCGAATTTCCGCCGCCTGACGGCTCGCATTGATTCTGTCGACGCCGCGTGTGACTCTATCCTGAGTGCTACTCCAGGCGCGTCGTTTATGGTTTGGCATCCCTCGCTGAGTTATTTTGCCCGTGATTACGGCCTCACCCAACTTGCCCTCGGGCTCGAAGGGAAGGAGCACACGGTTGGCGACGCGCGGCGCCTTTTAGAGCAGATGGAGCAGAGTGGAGCGCAAGTTTTCCTGATTCAGAAAGACATTGATCCCGCTAAGGCTCAAAGCCTCACTGATGGGGTGCGAACCGAGGTTATTGACCCGATGAATTATGAATGGGACCGCGAGATGGTCCATACAGCCCGCAGCATTGCCGGAAAATGAGCAACGAAAGCCATAGAGAGGTACTTCTGCGAGTGCGCGATGTCCGGATGGAACATAACCGGAAGTGTGTGCTCGACGATATCAGTTTCGACATCTGTCGCGGCGACTTCTTTGCAATCACCGGCCCAAATGGAGGCGGAAAAACGACTCTTATGCGCATAATCCTCGGCCTATTGAAGCCGACCCGAGGCTCCGTCGAACTCCTCCGGCCCGGATTGCGAATTGGCTATCTGCCCCAAAAGTCGCGGGTTGACTCCCGTTTTCCAATCTCCGTGCGCGAAACCGTTGCCTCCGGACTTCTCGGACTTAGTGACCTGAGTCGAGAGGAAGAAGCCCGTCGGGTAGGGGAGATGCTTGAACTCGTCGAATTGACCTCCCACGCTGATAAGG
Source organism: uncultured Bacteroides sp. (assembly GCA_964444345.1). Lineage (GTDB taxonomy): Bacteria > Bacteroidota > Bacteroidia > Bacteroidales > Muribaculaceae > UBA3263. Next base: position 4,531 of record CAYUGU010000074.1, on the reverse strand, counting down.
CCTTCGGCGACCTCAGCGGCGGACAGCAGCAAAGGGCGCTCCTTGCCCGTGCAATCATTTCGCGGCCGGAACTTCTGGTGCTCGACGAGCCCCTCAGTTATGTCGACAAGCATTTCGAGCAGCGCATTTATGAAATTGTGCGCGCCCTTTCGACAAACACTACCATTCTGCTCGTGAGCCACGAAATTACGGCCATTGCGCGTATGGCCAACCGCCATATGACCATTGACCGCACCCTCAGCGAACATTTTGACTGACTCCGGTGTTTTAAGGTAAAGAAAGTTAAACTATAAAAATTTACCGACTATGGCTAACACTAAGATTCAGAACGAACAGCGGTTTCCCGGCGCAGCAGTTGACGCCGCCGATAACGAAAAGGATAATGCCTGCCTGAGAAAACAATACACCAAAGATCTTAACAATAACCCCCGTAACCAAGGTCAGATTGTCTGATGAAAGTATTGACAATTAACGGCAGCCCGCATGTTAACGGCTGTACCGACCGCGCCCTGCGCGAATTTGAATCGACGCTCCAGGAATGTGGCGTCGATTTTGAACGTGTGAATATCGGCAACAAAGACATCCGCGGCTGCATTGGCTGCAACTTCTGCCGCACTCATGGCCGATGCGTCTTTGATGATACGGTTAATGAAGTGGCCCCGAAGTTTGCCGAGGCAGACGCCCTCGTTGTCGGCTCTCCGGTCTATTATGCCGGGTCAAACGGCCAGATCCTTTCGTTTATGGACCGCCTATTCTACAGCACCTCCGTGCTGTTCAGCAAGACGATGAAACTTGGCGCCGCAATTATTTCGTCGCGCCGCGCGGGCTCCACTTCCGCGTTCGATGAAATCAATAAGTATTTTACTATTGCTTCGATGCCGGTGGTTTCAAGCACTTACTGGAACGAGGTTCACGGTTTCACGGCCGAAGACGTCGAAAAAGACCTTGAGGGCCTGCAGACGATTCGCAACCTTGCCCGCAATATGGCTTTCCTCCTGAAGGCGATTGACGCTCAACGCGACCAAATCCCCGCACAGGAAAAAGGTAAGTTTACTTCATTTATTCACGAATAATCAGAATTTATGCTTGGAAATTTTATATACTCAAACCCTACTAAACTCTATTTCGGCGAAGATGCTAAGGGTCATCTCGCCGAGGCCTTGAAAGGCTATGGCCGCAATGTGCTGCTTACTTATGGCGGCGGCTCAATCAAACGCAATGGTGTATACGACGATGTAATTTCCGTGCTTAATGAGGCCGGAAAGCATGTTGTCGAACTTTCGGGAGTGATGCCCAACCCGACTTACGAGAAAGTCCTTGAAGGCGTTAACGCTGTCAGAGATAATAACATCGACTTTATCCTCGCAGTTGGCGGCGGCTCCACGATCGATTATTCCAAGGCGGTGGCCGCCTCGGCTTTCTATGAAGGCGATGCCTGGAAAAACTTTTGGGAACAGCAGAACGAGCCCGCGCCCGACGCCCGGATTATCCCTATCGGCGCCGTACTGACTATGGCCGGTACCGGCTCGGAAATGAACGGCGGCTCCGTGATTACCAACGAGGCAATCACTATGAAGATTGGTAAGGTGTTCGACGAGCGCCTGATGCCCAAGTTTGCAATCCTCAATCCGCGCTATACCTTCTCGGTTCCGCGCAATCAGATGGTTGCCGGCATTTTCGATACTATGAGCCATATTATGGAGCAGTATTTTTCCGGCGATGATGATTCCACGTCCGACTATCTTGCCGAGGGTCTGATGCGTTCGCTCATCTCTTCGAGCCGCAAGGCAATCGAGAATCCTGAGAATTACGAAGCGCGCAGCAACATTATGTGGACTGCCACTTGGGCATTGAATACTCTGATTGCCGAGGGCAAGGACGAGGACTGGATGGTTCATATGATTGGACATGCTGTCAGCGCCTTCACTCATGCGACCCATGGAATGACCCTCTCCGCCATTTCCGTGCCTTATTATCGCGCCGTTATGAACTATGGCCTCAAGCGTTTTGCCCGATTTGCGAAAGTCGTTTGGGAAGTGCCCGCTGAAGGGAAGACTGACGCCGAACTGGCTGCTGCAGGCATCGACGCCCTGAGCAATTGGATTCAGGAAATCGGAGCGGCCACCAATCTGTCAAGCCTTGGTGTTACCGAGGAGATGCTCGACGGCATTGTTGCTGCAACTGTTGACCTCCCCGGCGGATATCATCATCTGACTCCCGCCGAAATCAAGGCTATCCTTAAAGCCGCCCTCTAAGAATAAGTCCTATAAAACCAAGCGCCCTGAAAGCCGAAACTTTCAGGGCGCTTAGATTATCCGGTAATGGAAAATTTATTTCAGACGGATTTTCTTACCTACAGTCAGGCGCGAGGAGGTACTCAGGCCGTTGAGGCGACAGAGTTTGCTGACGGTTGTTGAGTGGCGGGCAGCAATGCGGCTGAGAGTATCGCCGCGACGAATAGTGTAATATTTAGAGCCTCCGGCAGAGGTTGCGCGCGCGGGCTGCGAAGCCTGGGCGTAAGCGGCTTGGCCGGGGGTATAGTCGCGGGCGTTCATGTAGGTTGACTTCGTGAACGTATAACTGTCGGTATGCGTCGTATGGTTGTTGAAGTCGAAGATTGCGCAGGGATTGATTGCGTAACCCATATAGCGGGTTTCAAAGTGAAGGTGAGGACCGGTTGAGCGTCCGGTGTTGCCGCCGAGGGCAATGGGGTCGCCGGCTTTCACGTAGTCGTCGGGCTTCACGAGGAATTTCGAAAGGTGGCCGTAGACGGTTTCCATTTCGTTAGTGTGACGGATAACCACGTAGAGGCCGTAGCCTTTGCGGCGTCCTTCGTTGCGGACAATGCGGACTTTGCCGTCAAATGCTGCGTAGATTGTATCGCCTACCTGAACCTTGAGGTCGACGCCTTTGTGCATACGGCGGAAACGACGACGATAGCCGTAGGGCGAGGTCATATAGGTGGGGGCGGTGGGCATATGGAACTTGCTGACGTCGAGGGTCGCCATGTCGGGCACATTCATGCCGGAGTAGCAGTTAACGGCCTGGCTGTTCCATCCCTCCTCGTAGATATCCATTTCAGGTTCTTCTTCTTCGGGGAAGAGGTTGCCGAGGAAGGCTTCGGTGTCTTGCACCTTGATTTGGTTGCCTATATTGAGTTGACCGGCAATAAGGTCAGAATGTTCTGCGTTGTGGGCTGCAGGGGGGACAATAACGTCGGCGGCCTGAGCGGCAAACCAACAGCCGGCGGTTGCCATGGCTGAGAGGAAAAGAGTTTTGAGATTATATCGCATTTGGTTTTGTCCTTTCTTGATTGGTCTTACTTACAGGTTTAACGAGAATGAGAGGTTTATTATTGTTCGCGAGGAGCGAAAGGTGAGGTCATAGACCCCCGTGTTGCCGATTTTAGAGGAGTTCGGCGGGCTCGTAGGTATACTTCAGCGAGGCGGGTTCATAGTGGAGAATCTCCTCGGGCTTGAAGAAGCGTTTGAGTTCAATTTCAGCGTTTTCCAGGGAGTCAGAGGCGTGGATAATGTTTTCCTGGCCGCTGACGCTGAAGTCTCCGCGAATTGTTCCGGGGAGGGCTTTGCGTCCGTTGGTCGCGCCGGTCATCAGTCGGACCACTTCAACGGCATCCTTACCCCAGAGGGCCATCACGATGACGGGGGAGGCTTTCATCGACTTCACCAGATCAGGGAAGAAGGGGCGGTCAACCAGGTGGGCATAGTGTTCGTTGAGCAATTCGTCGGAGAGTTGCATCATTTTCATGCCGTGAATGACCAATCCTTTCTGCTGGAATCGGTTGATAATCTGCCCCACGTAACCGTGGAGAATAGCCGAGGGTTTAAGAATAACGAGAGTGGTTTCCATGTCTATTCTATTTTTGTTATGCGCAAATTTACGAATAAAATGTTACACGACCAAATGTTTCACGGTTAAAAAAGGTAAAAAACGACAAAACCTGCACAACGCCCTCGCGTATGTGCAGGTTTTCCCTAATTATTATTGAAAAAATTGTTTCTTATGCTTCGGTAACTTCAGCAATTACTTCAACGGGAACTTCAACGGCTACTTCCTTATGGAAGCGAACGGTAGCAACATAGTTGCCGACTTCCTTGATAGTAGTGTTGAGAGTGATGAGTTTGCGGTCGATTTCGTGGCCGAGTTTAGCGAGCGCTTCAGCAACAGAGGCTGCGTTAACGGCGCCGTAGATAGTGCCGGTTTCGGCGGTCTTGGCGGCGATTGAGAGTTTAACGTCGGCCAGAGCGGCTGCGGCGGCTTCTGCGTCAGCCTTAATCTTGGCAAGTTTGTGAGCGCGCTGGCGCTGGTTTTCAGCGAGGACCTTGAGAGCGCTTTCGGTAGCGATTACAGCCTTCTGCTGGGGAATGAGGTAGTTGCGGCCATAGCCGGACTTAACCTCAACAACGTCGTCTTTATATCCCAGATTGGGGACATCTTGAATAAGAATCAGTTTCATAGTCTAAATTTGTCTCCGTTATTTGGGTTATTTCATCAGGTCGGTTACATAGGG
>CAYUGU010000073.1:0-9835 GCA_964444345.1 uncultured Bacteroides sp. | reverse complement strand
AGGGGTAGTTGCTGCGCTGGCCGTTGACCTTGCCGTCGGTAGGATAAAGATGGAAAGCGTCGCTATACATCGGCGATTTGTCGTCAAACCAACTTTTCGGGAAGGAGTGCTCGCGGTTATAGCAGTCGCCTACGTATTTGTAGTTTCCACACTGCTCCTTTTCCGGGGTCCAGCGCTTGGTGGAATACATATCCCAGATTTTGCCTTCGTCGTCAACGTCCGTAGTCAGGTATACGTTCCATAGGCCTCCGTAACTGACAACGTCGTGGTCGCTGATTGTCTGATAGAGGGCTTTAAGGAGGGTTTTGCCCCCCTGTTTGTTTTCGCAATCGTCGTAGTAACCGTTGGGAATGGTTGCGTTGGCCGAGCCGAAGCCGAAGGCCATTGCGAAAACCATGGTTAATTTAAGTATTTTTGAAAACATATTTTTTAAGGAGAAATTTAGTTGTTAAATCTTAATTCTGAGGAGTTGATTTCGGGGCTGACCTCGCCGCGGTCATAGGCCTTGGCTCCATTGACCCAGGTGGTTACGACCTTGTGGCCCACGGTGGTGCCGACAAGGGGCGTCCAACCGCAAAGGCTCTTGACGTCAGCGTCCTCGATTGTCCATTCTTCTTTATGAACGCGCACGAGGTCGGCAAAATTGCCCGGTTTGAGCGCTCCGCGGCGGTCAATCTTGAAAATTTTTGCCGGGTTGGCCGCCGTCAGTTTGCCGACGAGTTCGGGGCTGTAGAGGTCGAGAAGCAGCGGCAGTTGGAACTGGATGCCGGGCATTCCGCTCGGGGCTGTCAGCGCGTCGCCCTCCTTTTCGGCGAGCAGATGAGGCGCATGGTCAGAGCCGATAAGGTCGATAACTCCGTCTTTGACAGCCTTTTTCAGTGCCGAACGGTCTGTTGAACTCTTGATTGCCGGATTGCACTTTATGCGGGTTCCGAGCGTTTCGTAGTCTGAGTCGCAGAAGTGGAGATAGTGGGTGCAGGTCTCGGCCGTGACGTTCGCGGGCTTGTGCTCGCGCAGCAGTTTGGCCTCTATGCCCGTGCTGATATGGCAGAGGTGGAGGCGCGCGCCGTGCTTCTCGGCGAGGCTGAGGGCAAGGAGGGTAGAGTCGAGACAGGCGCGCGAGTCGCGGATTGCCGGATGAAACTCAACCGGGACCGGCTCGTCGCCAAAAGCCTCGCGGGCTATGGCGGCGTGGGCGTTAATCCTCGCATTATCTTCGGCGTGGACGGCGATAGGCACCTTAACCGTGCTGAAAAGATGCTCAAGCGCCTCGCGGGAGTCAACGAGCAGGTTGCCCGTCGAGGAGCCGAGAAAGAGTTTCACACCCGGGATGCGGGTGAAGTCGGCGCGGCTCAGTTCGCCCTCAAGGTTCGAGTTGGTGGCGCCTATATAAAAGGCGTAGTTTGCGTGCGAAGTCTGCCGGGCAATCGCCATTTTCTCCTCCCAGGCCTCGAGGGTGGTTGTCGGGGGGATAGTGTTCGGCATATCGAAAAATGAAGTGACTCCTCCGGCAACGGCAGCGGCGCTTTCGGTCGCTATGGTGGCCTTGCGCGTCAGTCCCGGCTCGCGGAAGTGGACGTGAGTGTCAATCATTCCGGGCATAAGCAGGTCGCCCTCGAAGTCGATAACCTTGTCGGCCTCAAGGGTCTTCGGTGTGCCTTTGCCCATGGAGTCGATGACCCCGTTGCAAAAAAGCAGCCAGCCGACATACGGCTTGCCGCTTTCGCCAACAATTTTTGCGTTATGAATTAACGTTTTTGCGCTCATATTTCTTGAACATTGAACGGAGTTTCATGCTGATAACGCCGAAAAATGCTTCGCCGAAAATTCCGCCGCTCATCTTCGAGGTGCCCAGGACGCGATTGGTAAACACAATCGGCACTTCGGCAACCTTGAAGTCCATCTTGTGGGCGGTGAACTTCATTTCAATCTGGAAGGCATAGCCTTTGAACCGGATATTGTCGAAATCGAAGGCGCGAAGCACTTCGCCCTTGTAGCAGACAAATCCGGCCGTGGTATCGTTGACGGGCAAGCCGGTCACGAAGCGGACATATTTGGAGGCAAAATAACTCATCAGGACGCGCCCCATAGGCCAGTTGACAACGTTGACGCCCGACTTATAGCGGGAGCCGACGGCAACGTCCGCGCCGCGGAGGGCACATTCGTCGTAGAGCCGCTGCAGGTCGTCGGGGTTATGGCTGAAGTCGCAATCCATCTCGAAGATGTAGTCATACGAGTGTTCGAGCGCATACTTGAACCCGGTGATATAGGCGGTTCCGAGGCCGAGTTTGCCCTCGCGCTCGATAAGGTGGAGGCGCTCCGGATATTTCTCCTGAGCCTTCTTGACCAGGGCGGCCGTTCCGTCGGGCGAGTTGTCGTCAATAATCAAAAGGTCGGTTTGCAGGGGCAGATTCATGACGGTGTCAATCATCGCCTCTACATTCTCCTTTTCATTATAGGTCGGTATGATTACGAGTTTTTTGCTCACTTGCTTTTATTGTAGCGGCGGTTAAGTTCGTTGACTACGAGGTCGGTGATATCCAGCGAGGGGTTGAAGTAGAGGCCGGCCTGATCGGTCAGTACGGCGTCGAGTTTCATTTCGTTGCAGATATCGTTGATTACGGATTGAATCGAGTCGTGCATCTGGGCCTGCTTGGCCATCATGTCCGTAGCATAGTCGCGCTGGCGCTGGGCAATGCGGTTTTCGGCGTCCTGCTGCTGCTTCTGGAGCGAGGCCATATCGGCGTTGTAGGCGCTCTCGTTGATGTAGCCGTTGCGCTGGAGTTTTTCCTGAATCTGCTGGGCGCGGGTGTTGAGGCTTGAACTCAACTGGTTCTGGAGGGCGGCCATTTGAATCTGGGCGGTAGAGTCGGTCTTGGCTACTTCGCGCGCGAGTGTGTATTCCATAAGGATGCGCTGAGTGTCAACGTAGCGGATATAGGCGGCGAGGGCCGAGGGGCGCGCGCCGGTAGAGTCTGCGGTCGCCTCCGTCTTCGGGGCGATAGTCTTGTTTTCAACCTTGTTTGAGGCTTCCTGTTTGGAGCAGGAGGCCATAAGTGCGCTGAGAGCCAGGATGAAGGCACCGGCGCTAAGAGTGGCTTTTCTCATTACGGGAAATGAATGATTTTTTGAAAAATGTTTGTTTTAATGGTGCAAAAATAGCAAAGTTTTCTTAATTATTTGTCATATTTGAAAAAAAATTTGTAACTTAGTACCTGATTTTAAAAATATATTAACACTCATAATCATTTTTTAACTTTTCTATGACAATTCGTGACCTCAAGCCGGCACTTATCTGGGAAATCTTCGACGAGATTACCAAGGTGCCCCGCCCCTCGAAGAAGGAAGAAAAAATCCGTCAGTTCCTGCTGGATTTTGCCGCCAAACATGAAATTCCCGTCAAGACTGACGCCATCGGTAATGTCGTAATGACCCGTCCCGCTTCCGCCGGATGCGAAAACGCCCCCGTGATTATCCTCCAGGGCCATATGGATATGGTCTGCGAAAGCAACCACCCCTTCGATTTCGAAAATAACCCGATTACGACCATCGTTGACGGCGAGTGGGTTCACGCCGACGGAACCACCCTCGGCGCCGACAACGGCATCGGCATGGCTGCCGCCCTCGCCGTTATGGTCGATAAGGACCTGACCACCGGTCCCGTTGAAGCCCTCTTCACCGTCGACGAAGAAACCGGCCTCACCGGCGCCAACAACCTCGGAGAAGGTATGCTCAACGGAAGCATCCTCCTCAACCTCGACTCTGAAGACGACGGCGAAGTCTTCATCGGATGTGCCGGCGGCGTAGATACCGTCTGCACCTTCAACTTCCATAAGAGCCTCGCGCCGAAGGACTTCCACTACTTCAAGTTCAGCGTCTCCAACGGTCTGGGAGGCCATAGCGGCGGCGACATCCATCTCGGCCGCGCCAACGCCAACAAGGTGCTTGCCCGCTTCCTCTGGAATCAGGCTCAGAACCATGAACTCATCCTCGTTGAAATCGACGGCGGCAACCTCCGCAACGCCATTCCCCGCGCCGCTCATGCCGTCTTCGGTATTCACCCCGAAAGCAAGCATAAGATGATGGCTGACTTCAACGAATATGTCGCCGTCATTGCCAACGAATATGCCGGCCTGGAAACCACCCTCAAACTCGACATCGAGAGCGTTGAAGCCCCCGAAAACTGCGTCGATGCCGACACGTCTATCGCCGTGATCCGCAGCGTCTACTCCGCCCCTCACGGCGTTATCTCCATGAGCCGCGAACTCGAAGGCCTCGTTGAAACCTCGACCAACCTCGCCTCCGTCAAGATGCCCGGCGACAACAAGATTGTCGTGACCACCTCCCAGCGCTCGTCGGTTGAATCCCGCAAGTGGGATATCGCAAACCAGGTTGAGGCCCACTTCCAGTTGGCCGGCGCCTCGGTTGAACATGGCGAAGGCTATCCCGGCTGGCAGCCCAACATGAACAGCCGCATCATGCACATCTGTTCCGACGCTTACGAGGAACTCTTCGGTGAAAAGCCCGCAATCAAGGCCATCCACGCCGGCCTCGAATGTGGTCTCTTCCTCGAAAAGTACCCTCATCTGGATATGGCCTCTTTCGGCCCGACCCTGCGCGGCGTCCACTCTCCCTCGGAGAAGATGCACATCCCCGCCGTCGAGAAATTCTGGAAGCAGTTGGTGCTGATTCTGGAGAAAGTTTCCAAACTCGATAAGTAATGGAGTTGGGTCTCCAACGCCTGCTCCGGAACGCCTTATATATAATAGGCGTTCCGGCGCTTATCGCTTTCGTCTCCTTCACGGTTCGCGCCGAGGAGGAACATGAGGACGTTGCCCGGACTGTTGTCTCCCCCCATGAGACTTCAGTCGATTCGCTCCGCTACCGCACCCTGACCCTCGAAGACTATCAGGCAGTGGCCCGCGAACTGGATATTCCCGTGGCCTGCATCCGCGCCGTGGTCGATATTGAGGCCGGACCTAAAAGCGAGGGCTTCAACTCGGACAATACGCCCCTGATTAACTTCGACCTGACCATGTTCAGGCAGAATGCCCGCAAGCACCATATCAACCTTAATAAATATAAGGCGTCACACCCCGTGGTTTTCGCCGCGCCCAACGTCCGCAAGTATGGCTCCCGCCAGGCCGCGCAATATGCCCGCCTCGACGCCGCCATGACTATCGATACGGTCTGCGCTCTCGAAAGCACCTTCTGGGGTATGTTCCAGATTGGCGGCTTCAACTGGAAACTCTGTGGCTGCGGCTCCGTCAAGGAGTTTGTCCACCGGATGTCATACTCCGAGCGCGAGCAACTCGAACTCTTCGCCGCCTTCCTCAAGGCGCGCAACCTCACGGGCTATTTGCGCAACCGCGACTGGGCCGCCTTCTCCCTGCGCTATAACGGCCCCTCCTACAAGCAGCGCCGCTACGATACGCGTATGGCCGCCGCTTATGCAAAATATTCCAAGCAGTAAATGGAAGTAGTCTACGAAGATAACCATATAATTGTGGTCAATAAGGCGCCCGGCGAGATTGTCCAGGGCGATAAGACCGGCGACAAACCGCTGGTTGAGATTGTGCGCGACTATCTGAAAGAGAAGTATCAGAAGCCGGGCAACGTCTTCTGCGGGGTTGTTCATCGCCTTGACCGCCCCGTGGCTGGCCTCGTGGTCTTTGCCAAGACCTCCAAGGCCCTGACGCGCCTAAACGAGATGTTTCGCCTCGGGAAGGTCCATAAGACCTATTGGGCCATTTCGCGCAATAAGCCCGAGCCGCCCGAAGGGCGCCTAACCCATTATATAACTACGGTCGAGAAGACCAATAAAAGCACGGCCCACCTTACGCCCAAACCTAACGCGAAGGAGGCGCGCCTCTCTTATCACCTTCGCGGCGAGAGCGACCGCTACTTCCTGATTGAGGTGGAACTCGAAACCGGGCGCAAACACCAGATTCGCGTCCAGTTGGCCGCCATAGGTTGCCCGATTCGCGGCGACCTCAAGTATGGCGACAAGCGGAGCAATCCGGACGGAAGCATCTCGCTGATGGCCCGCTCGATTGAGTTTGAGCATCCCGTCAGCCATAAGCAGATTCAACTGACCGCCCCCGTGCCCGCCGGTGACCCCCTCTGGGCCGCAATGCAACAAATATCTGAAAATTAAATGAATAAACTCAAAATAGTTTTTCTCGGCACTCCCGAATTTGCGGTCGAGAGCCTCGACGCCATAATCAAGGCGGGCCATGAGGTCCTTGCCGTAGTGACCGCCACCGACAAACCCGCCGGACGCGGCCATAAGTTGCTCCCCTCGGCCGTCAAGCAGTATGCCCTCGACCATGGAATCGAAGTGCTCCAGCCCGAGCGTTTGCGCGACGAAGCCTTCCTTGCCCGCCTGCGCGAACTCAATGCCGACCTCAACGTAGTGATTGCCTTCCGTATGCTCCCGCGCGAGGTCTGGGATATGCCCCGCCTCGGGACGATGAATCTCCACGCCTCGCTCCTCCCGCGCTATCGAGGCGCCGCTCCGATTAACCATGCCGTCATGAACGGCGACTCCGAAACCGGAGTGACAACCTTCCTGCTCAAACATGAAATCGACACGGGCGATATGCTCCGACAGGCCCGCATCTCTATCGGCCCTGACGAAAACGTCGGCTCGGTCCATGACCGCCTGATGCACCTCGGCGCTGAGGTCGTTGTTGACTCAATCAACGCCTTGGCCGACGGTACCGCCCGGCCGATTCCGCAAAACGACGAAGAGGCCACCCCCGCCCCGAAGATTTTTAAGGATACCTGTCGCCTCTCCCCGCAAATGACCGTGGAGCAGGCCCGAAACCATATCCGCGGCCTCTCGCCTTATCCCGCCGCCTGGACCGACGAACTCTGCGGAGGCATAAATATGAAAGTCCTGGAGGCCGTCCGCGCCTCCGAGAAGAAGCCCGGACACCTATATATGGATTTTGCCGACGGCTTCCTCGAACTGACCCGCATTCAGCCTGCCGGAAAGCGCCCGATGCCTGCCACCGACTTCCTGCGCGGACTCCGAAATGAATAATTTTTTCGCATTGGCACAATTTTTGCTATGCTTTTTGTGTTATTATTAAAGTAACACACAAGAAAAGAATTTTTTTATTGGAGATTTTTTGAATGAATATCAATCTTACCGGAGATCTTAAAAGAATTTTAGGAAACGCCTCTGTTTGGGCGAAAAAACAGAATTCTAAATATATTGAGCCTTTCCATCTGCTCCTGGCGCTTCTCGACGGCGCCGAGGGCGATTCGGAATCCATTGCCCTGGTCAGCAAAGTGGCCGGGCGCGGCGACGTCAACCTGCTGCTCACTGCCCATCAGGCCGAAACCCTCGGGGGTGGAGTAGGGGAGCCCGTGGCCTCCTCGCTGACCGACCGCCTCGTGAAGTTGTCGGCCCTCGAAGCGCGTATGCTTCGCCAGTATGACATACTTCCCGTTCACCTCCTGCTCGCTATCCTCCATAACAACGAGGTTGGTGCGCTCGACTACATCAAGGAACTCCGCTCGGCCGGTGTGACCTACGACCGGATTTTCCCGCTCGTGGCCTCCGGCGCCCCCGAGAGCCTTGAAGACAAGATTGGCCGCGGCGACGACGAGGATTTCGACGACGATGACTTCGTTGCCGACCGCCCCGAAGGCTCCTCTGCCGCCTCCGACTCGCGTACGGCCTCTACCGCCCAGAAGAAGGGCAACGACACTCCGATGCTCGACAAGTTTGGCGTTGACATGACCAAGGCTGCCGCCGAAGGCCGCCTCGACCCTGTCGTTGGCCGCGAAATGGAGATTGAGCGTGTGGCCCAGATTCTCAGCCGCCGCAAGAAGAACAACCCCGTGCTCATCGGCGAGCCGGGCGTCGGCAAGTCGGCCATTGTCGAAGGCCTCGCCCTGCGCATCGTCCAGCGCAACGTTTCGCGCGTTCTGTTCGATAAGCGCGTCGTTTCGCTCGATATGGCGTCGCTCGTGGCCGGCACCAAGTATCGCGGCCAGTTTGAAGAGCGCGTGAAGGCAATCTTGACCGAACTCAGTAAGAATAAGGACATTATCCTCTTTATCGACGAACTTCATACGATTGTCGGCGCCGGAAACGCCGCCGGCACTATGGATGCCGCCAATATGCTGAAGCCCGCCCTGGCGCGCGGCGAAATTCAGTGCATCGGCGCGACGACTCTCGACGAGTATCGCACCAGCATTGAAAAAGACGGTGCCCTCGAACGCCGCTTCCAGAAGGTGATGGTCGAGCCGACAACTGCCGAGCAGACCCTCACTATCCTTAATAATATTAAAGGACAGTATGAGGAGCACCATAACGTGACCTACACCCCCGAGGCTCTCGAAGCGTGCGTGAAACTCACCGACCGCTACCTCTCGGACCGCACCTTCCCCGACAAGGCTATCGACGCTATGGACGAGGCCGGCTCGCGTGTGCATATCGGCAACATCCATGTGCCCGCCGAGATTGAGTCGCTCGAAGAGCAGATCAATCAGGCCGAGCAACTGAAGGTGGCCGCCGTGAAGGCCCAGAACTATGAGCAAGCCGCCGCCCATCGCGACGAAGCCCAGCGTCTGCGTCGCGACCTTGACAAGGCCAAGAGCGACTGGGAGCGCGAACTCCAGACCCGCCGCGAGCCCGTCGACGCCGAAAAGGTGGCCGAGGTGGTTGCGATGATGACCGGAGTCCCCGTGCAGCGAATCGCCCAGGCCGAAGGTATGCGCCTGATGGAGATGGCCCCCGAACTCAAGTCGGCAATCATCGGCCAGGATCAGGCAATCGAGAAGGTCGTGAAGGCCATTCAGCGCAACCGCGTCGGCCTCAAGGATCCCAATAAGCCCATCGGCACGTTTATGTTCCTCGGCCCGACCGGTGTCGGCAAAACACATCTGGCCAAGAAACTTGCCGAATACCTCTTCGACTCGGCCGACACCCTGATTCGCATCGACATGAGCGAATATATGGAGAAGTTCACTGTCAGCCGCCTCGTCGGAGCGCCTCCCGGCTATGTAGGCTACGAGGAGGGCGGTCTGTTGACCGAAAAGGTGCGCCGTCGCCCCTATAGTGTGGTGCTCCTCGACGAAATCGAGAAGGCTCACCCCGATGTGTTCAACCTCCTGCTGCAGGTAATGGACGAAGGGCGCCTGACCGACTCCCTCGGGCGCCGCATTGACTTCAAAAACACCATCATTATCATGACCTCCAATATCGGTACGCGTCAACTCAAGGACTTCGGCGCCGGAGTGGGCTTCAATACTCGTTCGGCTTCCGACGCGGAATATAACCATGGCGTCCTGACCAAGGCCCTCCAGAAGGCCTTTGCCCCTGAGTTCCTGAACCGTATCGACGACGTAATCATGTTTGACCAACTCGATAAGGAGGCTATCTTCAAGATTATCGACATCGAACTCAAAGGCTTCTATCAGCGCCTTGCTGACCTCGGCATGAAACTCGAAATCACCGAGGAGGCCAAGACCTTCATCGCCGAAAAGGGCTATGACCAACAGTTTGGTGCCCGCCCCCTCAAGCGCGCAATCCAGAAGTATCTCGAAGACCCCCTGGCCGAGATGATTCTCACCGGCAAGGAACTGACCGACGGCAAGACCATCCGCGTAAGCCTCGTCGACGACCAAATCCATACCGACCTCGTCTAACCACAATTGGGGGACGAGAGCCTCCCCATAAGCCGCCAAGGGAAAGGCGACGTCCTCGTCGCCGTCTCTCAATAGCCAATAAAAAGGCCGTTGCTTCAAGCGAAGCAGCGGCCTTTTGGCATATAGATTAAGGTTGGAAGCCGATGTGCATCTCTTTTTAAGAGATTTT
>CAYUGU010000072.1:0-10544 GCA_964444345.1 uncultured Bacteroides sp. | reverse complement strand
GATACCGGAGGTTGCGCCGAAGTTGCCGTCGATCTGGAAGGGGGCGTGCTTGTCGTAGAGGTTCTTGTAGATGCCGTTGGTGAGGGCGTTTCTCAGAATCAGGTGAGAGTGGTCGCCGTCGAGGGCGCGGGCCCAGAGGTTGATTTTCCAACCCATTGACCAGCCGGTGGCGCCGTCGCCGCGCTGGCGCAGCGAGTTAACGGCGGGTACGAAGAACTCGGAGGTGGGGGGCACCTGGCCGAAGGGGTAGAGACACATCAGGTGGCTCAGGTGGCGGTGTTCGTTAGCGCCGGCGGTGTAGGGCGAGGTCTTCCATTCGCGCAGGATCAGGTCGCCCTTTTCGACGCCATGGCCATTCCAACCGGTGGCAGCGGTGAACTCTTCGGTGTGGAGGCCGCGGTCAAGATGCTCGTTGCGTTCGCGGAGGATTGCGAGGTCTTCGGCCGAGATGCCGCAGTTTTCTTCGCCGAGGACTTCAACGGCGGCGAGGGTATTGTCGAAGAGTTCGGCTACGATCTGCTGGGCGTGGGCCACACCGTCTTCGCTGCCGGGACCCTGTTCGGGGCTCTGCTCGTTGGGGCAGACATATTCGTAGTCGTCGCCGTGCTTGAGTTTCTTGAGGCGTTCAATCCAGAACTCGCAGGCGCCCCACATCGTGGGGATTGCGCGCTTGAGGAACTCTTCGTCGAGGGTGAAGGCATAGTGCTGCCAGAGGTGGGTGCAATACCAGGCGTTGGCAACCACGTAGTTGTTGCCCCAACTTGAGCCTGCACCGAAGATGTTGTTTTCGTTGAAGATTGACCAGCCCTTGGTCGACACGGGGTTCTTTACATACTTGGTCGGGTTTTCGCGCCATTGGGGCTGAACCGTGGCCATATTTATAATGTAGTCGAGGAAGGGCATATGGGTCTCGGAGAGGTTGGTGGGCTCCACGGGCCAATAGTTCATCTCGATGTTGATGTTGGCGTGGATGTCGGCATTCCAGGGTTGAACATGCCCCCCGTCATACCAACGGTTCTTGTTGAAGCCGGTCCAGATGCCCTGGAGGTTGTTGGGCACGGCGATTCCGCGGCTTGAGCCGATGGCCAGGTAGCGGCCATACTGGAAGTAGAGTTGCTCAAGTTGGCGGGCCACGGCGGCGGGGCCGTTGCCGTTATTGTATTGGTTGATAAGTTGGAGAGTGGTCTTGTCGTTCTTTGCGCCGTCGATGCTGAGGCTTACGCGGCCGTAGAGGGCCTGATAGTCAGCGACATGGTCGGAGTAGAGGGCGTCCCAGCCTTTGGTTGCGGCGGCGTCGGCCATGGCAGTCACGTCGTCCATGAGGGTTTCGGTGCCGGAGGTGTAGGTGGGCGATACGCAGTCATAGTCAGTGTTGCCGGCAAGGATGACGAGGATTTCGTCGGCGCCTTCAACCGTGACTCCGTTTTCGTCGGTGGTCATAGTGCCGCCCACGGGAATAACCTTCATTACGGCAGCGTAACTTACGGTTTCGAGGTTGCCGTAGAAGCGGCCGTAGCCGTCGGCATAGATGGGGCCTTCCTCAACCTGGGCGTCGTCGGTGTGCTGTACGCCGGGCTGCAGCGAGAAACGCTGGGTGAGCGAGCCGGGCTTGGTTGCGGTCAGGTGGATAGCCACCACGCCGTCAGGATAAGAGGCGATAAATTCGCGGGCATAGTCGGTTTCGCCGTCGGGGCTGGTGAAGTAAACGCCGGCGGTTGCATTGGTCAGGTCGAGGGTGCGACGATAGTTCTTAACGGCGGTTTCGTCTGACCAGCCGAAGGGCGACTTGTCGTCGATGGCGTTAATCATGAGGTTGCCGAAGCCTTGGAATGAACCGTAGCCGAGATAAGTTGACTGGCCATGGTCAGTGCTGCGACCGCTCCAGAGGGTCTTTTCGGTGAAGGAGACTTCTTCTTCGTGGACGCCGCCCAGAATCTGAGCGCCGAAGCGACCGTTACCGATAGGGAGGGCCCAGTCCATCCAGCCATTGCCGGGGGCGGTGTACCAGAGGGTGAAGTTGTTGTCGGGGGCCCAGTCGGTGCTACCGTTAATGGTATATTCGCCGTAGACCATATCCCCGGCGGGGATGAAGTTCATCGGGTTGTTTTTGTCGGAGAAGGTGTAGAGACCAAACTTGCCGCCGATAGCGGTGCCGCCAAACTGGTTGACGTATTCCTTGCCGCCGGTTTCGGTCAATCCGTTGGGGTGCAACTCCCAGTTGCGGGTGTAAGTTTCGTTGCCGGTAGCCTCAAGAGCGAAGCCGGGGGCATAGGGGGTTGAGGAGGTCTTGATGCAGCCGTCGTTTTTGGCGGGGAAGCCGTCAACCGTCAGGTAGAGGCCTGATTCGGTAACGGCCTGGAAGTTATCGCGCGTGCCGACGAGTTTCCAACGCATGTTGGGGTCGGGAGTAGGGTTGGCGCGAATTACGCTTTCGCCGTCGCCGGCAGCCTGCATTACGCAGCCGCCTTGCTTGAACTGCATGAAGTACCAGGTGGTCTTCTCGTCGGTTGAAAATTCGGGCAGTTCGCCTTCAGGAATCTGGAAGGTTACGGTCACGGGTTTGCCGCTCTCGTCGTAGATTTTCAGGCCGTTGTTGGTGTCGCCGGCATTCCATTCGATAATCTCTTTGCCTGCGCCGGTTCCGCCCTTCTGATTGAAGCGCTTGTCGGAGCCTACGCGTCCAATTTCATAGTTGCTTCCCGACTTTGCGATATAGAGCGGGGTCGACTCGGCGCCGGCCTTGAAGTTGGGGTTGGAATAGTTTACGTAGTTTCCGGCCTTGCTCTTGAGGACGAAATTGTCGTTATCGCCAATAAACTGCCATAATTGGGTGTCCTGGGTCGGGTCGGACATCACCGTCATGAGGTTCGCATTGGCCCCTTTGTCGCCTAAAGCGGCATTACCGGTGGCAAATCGAATCTGATACCAAACCGGAGAGGCTTCAGTTGAAAATTGCAAATCGTCAGCCTGAGCCCCGAAAAGGCCCGAGATTGTTGCAGCCGCAAATGCAATCAACGACTTAAAGTTGATTTTCATGGATTTAACTGTTTATGAATGGTTTATTATTTAATATTGTCAGATTTTAACACGCAAATATATGAATTTTAATTTTTCTGTGCAAACTTTTTCACGTTTTTCGTTGTTTTAAAGGCAAAGAAACGAAAAACAACACACAAAATTAACCTTTGAACAACTATGATATACGTCCAACCTGAACTCCCCTACGATGAGGCCGCGCTTGAGCCCGTAATTTCTCAGCGCACCGTCCATTATCATTATGGCGTACACGAAAAGGCCTATATTGATAACCTGAACGCCCTCCTTCCCGGAACCCGTTTCGAGAATATGGAACTTGAGGAGATTATCCGCGAGAGTTCCGGCCCCTTATTTAATAATGCGTCTCAGGCTTGGAACCATATATTCTACTTCTTCAGCCTGAATCCGGGCGCCGGAGGCGAGCCTTCGGGCGAATTGCGCAAGGCGATTGACCGCGATTTCGGCTCGTTTGAGAAGTTTAAGGAGGATTTTGTCAAGGCCGGCACTTCGCTTTTCGGCTCCGGATGGGTCTGGCTCAGCACTGACGCTGACGGCAAACTCTTCATTACGGCTGAACAGAACGCCGGAAACCCTCTGACCTCGGGCCTTATTCCCCTGCTGACGTTTGACGTCTGGGAACACGCCTACTATCTTGACTATCAAAACCGCCGCGGTGAAGCCCTCAACCGCCTTTGGGACCTGGTTGACTGGGACGTGGTGGAATCCAGATATTTTTAGTTAGAGCCCTGTTTTTAACATAATAACAGTAAAAAAAACAACCAAAGCAATAAGCATAATGTGATGAATGGAGAGAGAGGCACGCGTGATGCGCCCCTCTTTTTCTCGTCTATACGAAATTAGTTTGTTGCAGGCAGAAGGAAGCGTATTCCTAAGCGCTCTTCAATATTTGAAAGGCTTTTGAAACTAAGATTCTCCGTGCCCGAAAGTAATTTACTGACATATTGAGGGCTGACTCCGAGACGAGAGGCGAGGTCGGCGCGCTTAAGTCCATGCTCCTGCATATATCCCATAAGGGTTAAAGCCAGTTGACGAGACCAACGCAGCCACCCTGCATTTTCTCTTCGCCAGAGCGCTTCTTCAATAAATCGAGAGGAGGTAGTGCTCTCGTTAGCCTTAAGAATTTCAATACCCTTTTTTTTCATAGTAGTTTAATCTCCATTATAAAGTTCTACAAAACTGTCTTGGTCAAACACGCCGTTAGCCTTTAAGAAAGATTTGCATCGGTTGAGTTTTTCAAGTTGAATCCTTGTGTGTTCCCTCTCCTGCATTGTCCGAGTTAATTTAATTGCGCCTCCGGTAACGACATAAACATTTGGTTCAAGCCTGATTGCATAGATGCGGAGCCAACTGGCATGGCGTGAGCGATTCCAGTTTCTTGCTTTCTCGCGGCTTAATTCCCAACTTCGTGTATCCGTAATGTCCAACGGCTTGAATAGTTCGTCGAGATTCTCCGTGTAAGGAAATTCAAGAATCAATTCCTGCAGGGCTTCCGCGTCTTCGAATGTATCTTCTACTGCTTCATTGACTTGTTCTATGTGAAAAAAATCTTTCAGGTCCTCAAAGTTCTCCATAAAAAAGTCAAACAAGAATTCACCGTTATTCCATTCTCGAAAGAGGAGGGTCAGTTCATCAGCATCCTTTTCGGGCTCTTTAACTGCCCAAAGATGGTCATATCCGTCAATGATTCTTGAAAATTTCATTTGCGCATAGTCTTTATTACAGCGCAAAGATAATGAAATTTTATGAAAAATGCAACTTATAGGTTTAGTTTTTTTTTGAAATTATTCCTTTTGGGTTGAAAGGACGAGGCGGCGGAGGCGGGAGGCGACGCGGAAGGGGGAGGAGCGGCGGGAGCGCGGCGGGGTCGAAAGGTAGTAGTGGAAAGCGTGGTTGGCGTCCCAGGCGCGGAGACTCAGGGCGCGGGTCTCGCCCGAGGGTATCAGGCATTTAAGCAGTTCGGTGCGCTCGTGGAGTTGGTTGCCTTCGAGGTCGAGGTAGGTAATCGTGACCTCCAGGGCCGTGATTGTCGAGTCGGGCCCGAGGTTGTTGGTAGCAAAAAAGGTCTCTTTGGTCGACGGATTTGTCTTTTCGTAGCCGCTGAAACGGACGGCGTCGGCCCGCGGCGACTGAATGGTATCAAACGCTTCGGCGACGACCGGGCGCCCCGGGCGCTTGACTTTCGGGAGGGTGCGCCCGGACGACGCAAACCCTAAGCCTATAAGGATAAGGACTAAAGTTGCAAACTTCTTCATAAATAGACCGGGGTCAGGGGGTTAGCGGTCGTGGGCGGATAGATGCGTATGGCGCCGTCGAGCCCTTGGGGGCGGCTGTCTTGCAGCCTGACTGCTCGATAGAGATAGGGAATAAGGCGGAAAAGATTGATTTTCACCGGGCTTTTAAACGGCTCGATTGTCAGGGTCGACCCGGCCTCGTTGACCTTCAGCAGGAACTTGCGCGGGACGGTCAGCCCGTCAAGATCGGCTATCTTCGTGTTCAGCCGGGCCTCGTAGACTCCCGGTTTTACGGTCGGTCGGGCCGTTCCCATAACCGAGCCGGGGCGCACCCGCCGCTGAGGCGAGCGAATAATCACCAGGCGCAATTCGCGCGGAAGGACCTCAGTATCAGACACGTCGGTGCGCTCCACCGCAAAAACGGCGCCGTCGGCAGCCATTTCCCATATTCCTTCGGCCGGACATAGCGGGCGGCTCTCCATTCGGCGGCTGACGGAATCGACGCTCAGGTAGCCGTTGAGAATCTCGCCGCGAATGAGCAGCGGGCTGACGGCCAAGAGGATTATTGCAAAGAGTCGGCCCATTCTCGCGCAGCGGCCAACGATTCCGGTCGGCCAACGTCAAACCATTTATACTCGCTGATATCCTCGCCGTAAATCTCCAGACTGGCGGCGTTTTCAACATAGAAAGGCGTCAGCGAAAAGACTTCGCGGCCAAACGACTCCAGCGCCGGGAAAATCCGGGGGCTGACAATATGGATTCCGTTAAACGAGCGCTCTTCGCCCTCGACCAGACCTTTGGTGTCGCCCGTGGTCAGGTTTTTCCAGCCGGTCAGTCGCCCCTCGGGGCTGAACACGAGTTGGCGGGAGGAGTGGCGGCGGCTCACTGCCAAGGTTGCGTCGCCCCTGAGCGTCAGCCGGTCGAGCGGAAAGTCGGTCAGGATGTCGGCGTTATGGAGCAGGATAGGCTCCGAGCCTTCGAGAAAGCGCCGGGCGGCAAGCAGTCCGCCCCCGGTGTCGAGCAGCAGGCCGCGCTCGTCGCTCAGGTGAATTGAAATGCCGAAGTTGTTGTTGGCCCGGAGGTATTCTTCAATTTGGTCGGCAAAATGATGAACGTTGACAACCATTTCGCTGACTCCCGCCTTGAGGAGCGCGCGGATTACGCGCCCGAGCATCGGCTCGCCTCCAACCTCGACCAGGGCCTTGGGGTGATGGAGCGTAAACGGATGGAGCCGCGAGCCGATTCCGGCGGCAAAGACCATTGCTTTCATTGGCGTTCGCGATGATAGAGGTTGACCGCCAACTCCTCGGGGCTGAACTTTTCGCGCAGATGTCGGGCCATCGCCTCGGCCGAGTAGACCGAGCGGTGCTGGCCGCCGGTGCAGCCGAAGGCAACCTGCAGGTCGGTGAATCCCCGTTTGATATATCGCGCGGCGCTTGCATCAACAAGCGCGTAGCAATGGTTGAGGAACTCAAGGATTTCGCCGTCATCTTCAAGGAAGGTCCGGACCGGGGCGTCGCGTCCGTCGAGCGCCTTGTAGGGCTCGTAGCGGCCCGGATTGTGAATCGCGCGACAGTCGAAGACGAAGCCGCCGCCATTGCCCGACTCATCGACCGGCAACCCTTTCCGATAGGAGAACGACAAAACTGTAACAGTCAACATAGATTTCTCAGTTTTTAAATTTTTCGCGAAGTTACGAAAAATTCCTGTCTTCCGCAATTATCGCGGGCCGGGACCACCGGGGCGACCGCCGCCGGGGTGCCCGCCGGGGCCTCCTCCGGGAGGGCCTTGGCGCATAAAGTCCTCATTGCCCGTAGTGGGAGCCTTGCCGCCGGCGAAGGTAGAGAACTTATAGGTGAAGGTGGCCATTACGTAGCGCCCGAGGACGTTGCGGCTGATATCGGAGATAGCCTGAGCGGTTTCGGAGCGGGAGATGCTCTTTCGCTGATTCAGCAGGTCGTAGCCCTTGATTGCGAAGGTTGCGTTCTTTCCGCGGAGGAACATATAACTGATTGAGGCATTGAGCATCCATTCGTCCGTATCGTAGCCTGAGGAGTAGCCCGTCGAGGAGGAGTAGGTCAGGTCAGTTGAGAGCACCAGGCCGAAGCGCGAATACCAGGTGCCGTTAAACGAGGCTCCGTAGGTATGCACCGTAGAGTTGGGCGAGGTTTTGATTGAGTTGGTGTTGTATTGCAGGCGATAATTGGGGCGGAGTTCGAGTTCGAGGTCCGTCGGACGATAGGCAATGGCGAAACTCTCGCCGAAGCCGGTGCGCCCGGCCGTGTTTTTCTGTCCGGAGATGAAACCGTCGGTCTGCGAGTAGTTGGCGTTCAGGTAGTTATTGAACGTGAAGAGTTTGGAGTGGCCCAGAGGGCGGGAGAAGAGCGAGAAGAATCCGGCGTTCCAGTTGCCGTCGACGTTCTCGTAGGTCGTATAGCGTCCGCCGGTCTGGCGGTCGGTCACTACGTTGGTGGCAATGGCGTTCTGGGTGTAGGAGGCGTGGCCCATAACCATGATTGACTGCTGGCGGTCGGAGTCGAAGGTCTGGAAGCGCACGCGGAGATTATGGGCGAACGAGGGCTTAAGGTTCGGGTTACCCTGAATAATGTTCATCGGGTCCGAAGAGTCCTCGACCGGCTGCATCTGGGCGATTGAGGGCTGCGACGAGCGGCCGTTATAGTTCACGTTGAGGGTTGTCTGCTTGGTGAACTTATAGTTGAGGCGCGCAAAGGGTGCGAAGTTGTAGACCCACTGCCTGACGTTCTTGGCCGAGTTTGTGAGGTTCACGCTCTTGCTCATCTGCGGGTTGAAACTCAGGCCTGCGTTGAGGGTATATTTAGAGGAGACCTTCTTATAACCGGCGCGGACCGACTGGTTGAAATAGTCGTTGCGGAAGCGGTTTGAGTTGTCGGGGTCGTAGATAAGGTCGCCCAGGCCGGCCCAGCGCTCGTCGAAGCCAAACGAGGCCCAGTCGGCGGCGCGCAGTTCGGCCGCTTGCTCCTCGGTCAGATACTCCGAAATGGGGTCATGTTTTACGATCTTGTCGGCATTGTTCCAGCGATAGTTCATCATGTATGAGAACTCAAGGAAATTGCCGTTTTTGGCGTTGCCGATCGGTTCTACCCAACTCAGGCGCGAGTTGATGCCGTTGTTCCACGTATGGTTCGTTATATACTGATAATCTTCATATAACGAGCCATATTCGTTAACGCCCTCAATGGCGTCGAGCACTCGGTTGAGGTCCCAGTAGGCGTTGCGACTCCAGGCGTTTTCGCGCTCATGGACATTCGAGAGCGTATAGTTCGCACTGATAGAGAAGGAGCGCCCGGGGCGCGAGCGAAACTTATGGTTATAGATCAGTCGGCCGCCGAACTCAAACGATTTGCCATGGCTCTTGTCGATGTTTCGGCTGTCGGTGATGGCGCCGGCCTCGTCGAAGTTCGCGCCCGTAGAGTTGCTGCGGCTGTCGTTTATGTTGATTGAGACGTTGGGGCGAAACTCAAGGGTGTTAAATGAGTCGGGGTCCCACTTCAGGCGGAAGTCGCCGCGCACGTTATGGCCCTTGTCCCATGAGCGCGAAGAGTTATCGTCAGTAGTGTTTCCGCCGGGCAAGAGGTTGATGCGGTGGGTTTTGGAGGTATTATAGCGGTCGTTGTAGGAGTAGAGGATATTACCGCCAACGCGCAGATAGGAGTTGCCCACGTTGAAGTTGAAGCCGAGGCTGCGCGTGGTGTTGATGCCAGTATTTCCCCCGAAGCGGCGGAAGCGCTGGCCGTTATTGTCCGTAAAACCGGCGTCGTTGATGTTGTTGGCGTTGCCCAAAAGGGTAAACTGGTTGGAGTTGATGAAGCGGTTCACGATGAACGAGGCCTTATAGGTATCGTCCGTGCCATATCCGGCCTCGGCCTGCCCGAACCAACCGTTTTTCATTCCGGGCTTGACCGTAAGGTTAATCACGGTTTCGTCCTCGCCGTCGTCAACTCCGGTCATGCGCGCCAGGTCGCTCTTGCGATTGATAACCTGGGCGTTCTTAATCATATTTACGGGAATGTTTTTTGACGCAACGGCGGGGTCATCGCTGAAAAACTCCTCGCCGTCAATCAGGATTTTCTTGACCGTCTGGCCCTGAGCCTTGATTGAGCCGTCGCTCTCCACTTCTACGCCCGGCAGGCGCTTGAGCAGGTCGCTGACCACGGCGTTCGGCGGAGTCGTATAACTCGAAGCATTATATTCAATCGTATCCTCCATGACCTTCACCGGAGTAGCGATGCCTATGGCCGTGGCCTCCTTCAGGACAATCGACGATTCGCGAAGTTTAAGCGTGTCAATCGTCAGGTCGGCCGAACCGACCTTCACCGGCTTGACGGCGTCAAAATAACCGAGATAAGTGGCCTGCACCAGATAGCGCCCGGACTTCACGCCTTCAAGGCGGAAACGCCCGTCGAGGTCAGAGGCCGTGGCGGAGACGAAAGTTGAATCCTTATCGTTACGCAGCAGGCGGACAGTTGCCTGCGGGAGCGGTTCGCCCGCGAGGTCCGTAACTACGCCTTTCACAACTGAGGCCGAAGCGCCCATCGCTCCGGCCAGCAGTAAAACAATCACATAAATATAACGTTGAAACATAGAAAAAGTAACTTTTACACCACTTAGACCCCCGCCCCCGCAAAAGGTTTAATCCCCCGCCAAAAATTTCCCATAAACGGGACAAAAAAGGAAGTCGCGGGGCGGCTTCCTTTTTTGGGGGGAGTGGGTGTACGGTTTTTACATCATGCCGGGCATACCTCCCATGCCGGGGTTGGGCATCGGGGCCGGGTTGTCTTCTTTCTTGTCGGCGATGACACACTCGGTGGTGAGGAACATTCCGGCAATCGAGGCGGCGTTTTCGAGGGCCACGCGGGTAACCTTGGCGGGGTCGATAACGCCGGCGGCGAAGAGGTCTTCATACTCGCCGGTGCGGGCATTGTAGCCAAACGCGCCGGTGCCGTCCTTGACTTTCTGAACAACAACGCTGCCTTCTTCGCCGGCGTTGTGAACGATCTGGCGCAGGGGCTCTTCGATTGCGCGTTTAACGATGAGGATACCGGTGGTTTCGTCGTCGTTGGCGCCCTTGACGTCGGCCAGCTTGGCGGTTGCGCGGATGTAGGCCACACCGCCGCCGGGCACAATGCCTTCGGCAATTGCAGCGCGGGTTGCATGGAGGGCGTCGTCAACGCGGTCCTTCTTTTCCTTCATTTCAACTTCGGAGGGTGCGCCGAT
>CAYUGU010000071.1:0-10565 GCA_964444345.1 uncultured Bacteroides sp. | reverse complement strand
CATTACACACCCTCCAAGGGAAAGGCGACGTCTCGTCGCCGTAAACCTTACGCCGCAACACTTTCGAAGAAACCTGGAGGTGCGCATCGCCGAGGCGCACCCATCTCCCGCAATGCCTTCGACGCAGTGGCGTCGCTCGGAGATCGCCGCCTCCATACTCTTCCGCAAACGAATCCGGCGATTCGTCGAGAACCGGGAGGTTCTCGTCCCATGGAGGTGCGCATCGCCGAGGCGCACCACTCCCGAAATGCCTTCAACGCCGTGGTGGCGCTCGGAGATCGCCACCTCCATACGATTGCGGCTCTCGACGCCGTGGCGGCGTTCGGAGATCGCCACCTCCCTACCTTTTTTCTACCGCAAACGAATCCGGCGATTCGTCGAGAACCGGGAGGTTCTCGTTCCCATGGAGGTGCGCATCTCCGAGGCGCACCACTCCCGCTTTGCCTTCGACGCCGATGGTGGCGCTCGGAGATCGCCACCTCCCTACTTTTTTTCCACCGCAAGTGGTGTCCTCTATTTTCTTTTGGTTTTTGTTCGCCGGGGGGCTTGGATATTTATTTTGCGGATTTAACATAAATTAACAATGGGGGGGGGTATTTTGTGAAAAAATGTTTAACTTTGTGGCGGATTTTAACTTTTCATAATTCTAAATCATTTTTCACATGAAAAAATTCATTTTCGCTGCAGCAGTTGCTGCTCTGGCATTGGGATCTTGCACCTCGATCCACAATACCGCTTACACTGACGTCGTTAAGAGTCAGACTCAGAACCGCACTTCAGCCGACCTCTCGGTTGCTGACAATGTTTCAACCGCTACTCTTCAGTGTGACTGGACCCGTTCGCGCTCGGGCATTGCTAACGCCAAGAACGCCGCTTGCCAGAAACTTCTTTCGGAAAACGGTGGTGGCGATGTCGTTATCAATCCGCAGTTTGAAATCAAGACCAAGCGCACCATTATCGGTAAGAAAATCATGTATGTGACCGTTACGGGACACGTTGGCCGCTACAAGAACTTCCACCCCACCACTGCTGCTGAGGCTGAACTCTTCAACTCGCTCAAGGTTAAGTAAAGATTGACGGTCATGAAGAAGGTTTGCGTAATATTTGCTACTGCTTTGGCGGTTGCGGCGTTAACCTCCTGTTCTACCATCAGTAACACAGCATACACCGAGACACCGCAGTCGAGCGTCATTAACATGACAGTTGCAGACCTGGATGTGAAGGCCGAGCCGGTTTCGTATACGTATTCGTGGAAGTGGAATCCTTTCAAGAGCGTTGCGTCGCGGAAAAAGAGTGCCGAGTATGGCGCCCTGAGGGAAGCGAAAGCCGACGTGGTTGTGGAGCCGATTTATGAGGTCGTTAAAAAGGGCCTCTTTCGTGGCGGTTCAGTGACCGTCACGGGCCATCCGGCAACCTTTGTCAACTTCCGCCCGATGGAGCAAAAGGATGCCGAGATTATCGCGACTCTCAACGGTAATAACCTTGCTGCTGTTACCCCCGTTATCCAAACCACGGCTCCTTCGCTGATGACGAAACCTAAGCAAAAGCGTCATCTCCATTGGAAGGGAGTTCACGCACCGAAGTTCGGACAATTCCCGATGAGTTATAATCGCGTCAGCATTGGTTATGCCAATCTGGATGTCGACGGGGACTCATACAGCGGAGGGGAAGTGCAATACATCCATGGTTTCGGCCTGAGCAAGCGTTTGCCATTCTATATCGAAACCGGCGGCACTATGGATTTCTTTTCCGACAACATTTCGCTTGCCGTCCCGGTTAACGTGGCTTTCAGTTGGAACTTTGCCCGCAAATGGGCGTTGCAGCCCTATACGGGTTTCAATTTCAAGTTCAACCTCATGAATGATATCGGCAATGATGACTCGAATGTCTTTCAGGCCGGATGGCAAATCGGTGTAGGAGTGAAATACACCAAATGGTATGCAGGACTTAACTACGACTTGGACTTTAACACAATAGCCGACGGCATGAAGTCCAATGTATTCTCCGTTAAGGTAGGATATTGTTTCTAATACTACCGAAAAAATCCATAAATAGAGGCTGCGTCGATTGTCGGCGCGGTCTCTTTTTTTGCGGTGCGAAAAAAAATGCTTAAATTTGCGGTGATATGCGTTCGCTTTTTTATTTGGTGGTGCTGGCTGTGCTTGCCGGCTGCAGTTATCCCCGACCTTGCTATCGTGCGGTCGAGGAGGCTGAGTCGTTGCTCTATTCGGACCCGACGGCGGCCCTTGCGAAACTCAACGGGGTGGACATCTCGGAGTTTCAGGATTCGGCCGAGATTGCCCGCTGGGCGTTGCTCTACAGCGAGGCTATGGTGATGAACCGCCTGGCGGCGCCTACGGATACGATAGTCGACATAGCCGTTGATTATTACGGGCGCCACAACCTGAAAGAGGAGTTTCTGCGGGCCTCGCGGCTCAAGGCGCTGATTCGCTCCACGGGGCGCGCCGACGAACTCGCAACGTCGCTCT
Source organism: uncultured Bacteroides sp. (assembly GCA_964444345.1). GTDB lineage: Bacteria > Bacteroidota > Bacteroidia > Bacteroidales > Muribaculaceae > UBA3263. The sequence continues at coordinate 8,076 of CAYUGU010000071.1, read as the reverse complement.
ATCTGCAGAAGGAGAAGGAGTTTATGCTCTATCGCGAGCGAGTGCGTCGTGAGGTTTACGTGGCCGTTGGGCTCGTGGTGTTGCTGATAGCGGTCGGAGTGATTCTTTGGATGCGCCAGCGGCTTAAGGTTCAGCGGCTGCAGAACAAGACCCTTATGGCCGAGGCCTCGGGGCTGCGAACTCTTGTTGACTCCAATCGGGACGATATCAGCCGGATGGAGGCGAAACTTCGCGGGTTGCTCGACAGTCGTTTTGCGCTGATTGACTCCCTCTGTCAGACTTACTATGAGTCGCAGGGCACTAAGGCCGAACGCCGCGCAATCATCGACCGGGTCAAGGGAGAGATAGAGTCGCTCAGGTCCGACGCGGTGCCGCAGATGGAACGCGCGGTGAATGACTGCCGCGAGAATCTGCTCGTCAGGGTCAGGGAGCATTATCCCGCCATTAAGCCGGACGATTACAAACTGCTTGTTTACCTTGCGAGCGGGCTTTCGACGCGCACGTTGAGCCTTCTTCTCGGCGAGTCGGTCGAGGTTGTCTATAAGCGGAAATCGCGCCTGAAGGCCCGGTTGAGAGATGAGGCAGCGCCGCTTTGGCCGGAGATAGAGCCGATTTTCTGACCCCCCGCCGGGCTGCGGTCAGAAAATATCTGCATGTCGTGTTTTAGTACGCAGATATTCAGCGGATTATAAATTGCACTGTCAGACTATTTTTTTGGATTTAGAGGCGGACTGTGAGTAACTTTGCAGCAAAAAAACAAGTACTCATATGAACGCAAAAACGCTTATTGCCATTGCCCTGCTGCTCCTATCGCGGGCATTCCCTTGAGGGCCGAGGAGGAAAACGAAGCCCTTGTGCGCGAACTTCAGGAGGTGGTCGTGACGGCCCGAAACGGTGCGACTAAACTCGAAGGCTCCACGCTCGTGACTACCATTCCCGGAACGGCCTTTTCCGACCTCGGGACGGCACTCGACGTCCTGGGCCAACTCCCTATGATGAAGGCCGACGGCGCGACAGTAAGCGTTATCGGCAAGGGAAACGTCGAAATCTATATCGACGGGCGCCTGATGCGCGACGCCTCCGAACTGCAGCAGATTCTGTCGACAAACCTGCAGAAAGTGGAACTGCTGATGGCCCCCGGCGCGGAATATGCAAGCACAACCGACGCCGTGCTGAAAATCACGACCCGGCGCAACTTTGGCAGCGGCCTTTCGGTGATGGACCGGCTGCAGGTGGAGCGAACGCGCCGGTGGTCGGCAATGGATTATCTGGCACTCGGTTATCGCGAAGGTCCCCTGGAATTTTTTGTTGACGCAAGCATCAACCGTAACAACAACTTGCAAATCGGCTCAACGCGCAATTTGCTGATTTATGAAGGCCGGGAAACAATCGTGGGCAGTTCGCAGCGGAGTTCAAGCCCGAGCACCGCCGGCGTAATCAAGGGCGGATTTAACTTTGCCCGCGGCGCGCAATCGCTCGGCGCCTACTATCGGTTTAACCCCGAGCGGGGCGATTTTCGCAACTCCGGAAGCGAATGGCTTGACCAAAATCCGGCGATTGAACGCGAAATAGCCAAACGCATCCGCGCGCATAGCCATCTGGTCTCGGTCTATTACGAAAACACCTTTGCCGAAAAGTATCTGCTCCATTTCGACGGCAATTTCCGCCGCTCACTGTCTGCCTCAGGCGTCGCCACGACCTATCCCGAATCGGAGAATCCCGAGGTACGCTCGACCGACGAGCGCACCTCGACCCTATGGGCCGGCAAACTCTCGTTGCGTTTCCCCTTGGGGCCGGGTGAAATGGCCGTAGGAACACAAGACAGTTATACGCAAACCGACCTCGACTACCGGATGCTCAATCCCGAAGTAGGGCAATACATCCCCTCGGCGCTCACCTCCGCGCGCCAGACCTCGGCCGCGCTTTTCGCCTCCTGGTCGCGCCGGTTTGGCCGCTTCTCGCTTTCGGCGGGAGCGCGCTATGAGTTTGTAGACTACGATTTTAAGGTCAACGGCCGGCGGGACCCCGAAGTTTCGCGGCGCGACAACCTCCTTTCGCCCGACCTTTCGCTCGGCTACGAGTTAAGCGAGGAGGCGCAACTGAATCTCAGTTACCGGATGACAACCGTCAAGCCGCCCTATGCGCAACTGACCGGGGCGTTGAATTACGTGGGCGCCCACGAAATCGAAGGGGGCAACCCGGCGCTGCGCGACGAGCGGATGAACAACCTGCAACTCATGGGTATATGGCGGGGCTTTATGCTGCAGGCCGACTTTATCCATAGTCGCGACACGTATGCCTACGTCAAGCGCCTTTATCCCGCCGACAATCTGCAACTTCTGATGCAGCCAATCAATATAGGAGTCTCCGCCCTGAGCATCTATCTTGTCTGGGGACAGCCCGTTGGCCGGTGGACGCCAAACGTGACCGCCGGGATGTATCGCCAATGGCTGCGCCTCGGGTCTGAGGCCCACGACCGCCCGATTTTCTCTTACTATTTTGACAACACCTTTGCCCTTGGCCGCGGCTGGACCCTCACGGCCAATCTGGGAGGCCGCACGGCGGGCGATATGCACACCAACCGCTTCGGCGCCACTTGGCTCACGGTGGATGCCTCCGTGGGCAAGACCTTCTTCAACAAGGCTCTGACGGTCAAACTGAGCGCTACGGATATATTCAATTCGGCCAATGACGACTGGACGATGCGGACCTTCGGCGTCTTCGTCGACAAGCGCCAGTCGTATGACCGCCGCGGCGTCGCTCTTAGCGTCACCTACAATTTCCGGCCGCACAAAAGTGCCTATAAGGGGACCTCAGCCAATCCGGAAGAGATGAATCGCCTATAAAATCAGGGCGGGGAGGAGCGCTCCGAGCGTGTCGGCGGCAAGGTCGGCGAGAGAGCCGGAACGGCCAAGTCCCATTGCCTGCTGGGCCAGTTCGATAGCGGCGCCGAAGGCCGTCACGCCGAGAAATAGAATAACCCGCAGACGCGGTGTGAGCGGCCGGCGCAGGTCGACTGCGAGCGCAACCCAAAGCGCAGCCATCATCAGCAGGTGGACAACCTTGTCCGTATGCTCCCAGAGCGGCAGGTCATTGTCGGGCAGCGGGTGGGGAAACAGCGTCAGGTAGAGAATCGCGCCGAGAGTCAGCGCGGTAAGCAGCCAGCGGGGTATGCGCTTAAGCCAGGGCCAGGGAAATGACTTCATTGACGGTCGAGACGTAATGGAACGTAAGGCCTTCGACATATTCGGGGTTTATCTCCTCGACGTTGCGCCGGTTTTCATGGCAGAGGATTATTTCCTTTATGCCGGCGCGTTTTGCGGCGAGGATTTTCTCCTTGATTCCGCCGACGGGGAACACGATTCCGCGGAGGGTCATTTCGCCCGTCATCGCCACGTTGGGCCGCAGGGGGCGGTTGGTCAGCGCGGAGACTATTGCGGTTGTCAGCGTGACGCCGGCCGAGGGCCCGTCTTTCGGAATAGCCCCTTCGGGCACGTGGATATGAACGTCGGAACTGAGTCGCTCGGCGGGAATTTGGAGCGCCTCGGCGTTAGCCAGGATATAGCGGTGGGCAATGGCGGCGCTCTCCTTCATGACGTCGCCGAGGTTGCCGGTCAGTTGCAGGGCCGGTTTCTCCTTTCCGGGGGTCAGAACGCACTCTATGAAGAGGATTTCGCCGCCCGCGGCAGTCCAGGCGAGTCCGGTGGCCACGCCGGGCTGGTTACGCGTGCCGTACTTGTCGCGCGAGATGGGGGCTACCCCGAGGAGTTCGCGCAGGCTGTCGGGGCCGACGGGCCGGGGGAAAGGCTTGCCGCTGACCTTTGCGCGGATAAACTTGCGCAGAATGGCCGAGAGATGTTTCTGGAGTCTGCGCACGCCACTTTCGGCCGTGTAGTCGGCGATTATGGCGTCGACAGTCTCCGGGGCAACGGGACATTCGTCGGGCTGCAGGCCCATCTGTTCGCGCAGGTTAGGCAGGAGGTGTTCGAGGGCAATCGAGCGCTTCTCTTCAGCCGAATAACCGCTCAGTTCAATGACTTCCATGCGGTCAATCAGGGGAGAGGAGACGGTCGAGAGGGTGTTGGCCGTCGTTATGAACATCACCTTGCTCAGGTCGAAGTCGAGGTCGATATAATTATCGTGGAACTTGACATTCTGCTCGGGGTCGAGCACTTCGAGGAGGGCTGCGGCCGGGTCGCCCTTATAGTCGGAGCCAATCTTGTCTATTTCGTCGAGCATAATGACGGGGTTGACCGTTCCGGCGCGACGCACGGCGTCGATAATCCGGCCCGGCATGGCGCCGATGTAGGTGCGACGGTGGCCGCGGATTTCGCTCTCGTCATGCAGGCCGCCGAAGGAGACGCGGCGAAACTTGCGCCCCATGGCCTTGGCGATGCTTTCGCCGAGCGAGGTCTTGCCGACTCCGGGAGGGCCAACGAGGCAGAGAATCGGCGCATGGCTCTTGGGCGAATGAATCATCATTGCCAACTGTTCGAGCACGCGCTCCTTGACCTTCTCCATGCCGAAGTGGGTGCGGTTCAGGGCCTCCTCGGCCTCCGAGAAGTCTTGATTGTCAGGCGACTCCTGGCCCCAGGGGAGTTCGGTGACGGTTTTCAGATAGGCATATTGCGTCTGATAGTCAGGGCTTTGGGGGTTGAGTTTTTCGAGTTTAGAGAGTTCTTTGCGCAGGATTGAGCGCGTATCGTCGTCGACGGCCAGCGATTCGATTGCCTCGTTGAGTTCCGAGGCATCGTCGGAGTCGTCGCCGTAGAGTTCCGTGCGAATCTCATTCAGTTGAGCCTCAAGAAATTGATTGCGTCCGCGCTCGGCCATACGCATCTTTGCTCGCTCCTCAAATTCAGCGAGGATTGAGCGCGATTCTTCCTGCTCAATGAGGTAGTCACAGAGTTTTTCGAGTCGCTTGCGCACGCCCTTGACGGCGAGGAGGTCGCGGCGCTTCTCCGTAGGAATCGGCGCGTTGGTCGACATCGTGCTGATTTCCATTACGGGGTTGAGCGAGGCGTTTTGATCGGCCTGAGCGTCAAATACTTGCATATTCATCCCGTTCTTGTCGGCCAGGTTGCGCATCCGTTCGCGGGTTATGCGCAAAATCTCCTTGAAATAGGAGTCCTGCTTGGGTTGCATTTCGCGGACAATTTCGGCGCTGACAGCCAGACCGACGGGGAGCGGACTCTTGGCGGGGGCTACGCGCTGCAACTTCTCGCGGCTGCGCACGAGGGCAATCTCCGACTCGTCGGGCAGCGGAAGAATCTTAACAATCTGGACCAGAACGCCGTAGGCGAACAGGTTGTCATAGTCCGGACGGTCAAAATCGGGATTCAGTTGGCAAAAGACGCCTAAGGCGAGATTTTTCTCGTAGGCCTGATGGGCAATTTCCTTGCTGGAGTCGCGGACAAGGTTGATCGGGAAAACCATATCGGGGAAGAGCACCAGGTTGCGCGTGGGCAATACGGGGAGTCTCGTCAGGTCATACGCGGCAGAAAAATTTGAGGCGTCAATCTCTATATGTTCAATGGATGAATGGTTGGGCATAAATAAGCAAAAATTAGAGTGCAAATTTACGAATAATTATGCAAAAAATTAAAAAAATTCGTAACTTTGTGGCTGTTTAAACAACAGACTTTGCAAAGCAACATAATGGAAACCAATTCACGCACCATCAAAACTGCGCTCATCTCCGTATTCTACAAGGACGGACTGGATGAAATCCTGGCCCTTCTCCATAAGGGCGGCGTTAAATTTTTAAGCACCGGCGGCACCCGCACTTTCATTGAAAGTCTGGGCTACGAATGTGATGCAGTAGAGGACCTTACGGGCTATCCGTCAATTTTCGGCGGCCGCGTAAAGACTCTCCACCCGAAGGTCTTCGGCGGTATTCTTAACCGTCGCGACGACGAGGGCGACCGCAAGCAGGCCGCCGAGTTCGAAATCCCCTCGATCGACCTGGTGATTGTCGACCTCTATCCCTTTGAGGCCACCGTGGCCTCCGGCGCTTCCGATGCCGACATTATCGAGAAAATCGACATAGGCGGAATCTCGCTTATCCGCGCCGCCGCCAAGAACTGGCGCGACGTGATTATCGTGGCCTCCAAAGCCCAGTATGCTCCGCTGCGCGACCTGCTCGAAGTCCAGGGGGCTCAATCGACCGCCGACCAACGCCGTTGGTTCGCCAAGGAGGCGTTTGCCGTCAGCAGCGGCTACGACTCGGCCATCTTCAACTATTTTGACCGTCAGGGCGAAGTTCCCTCGGCTCTTCGCGTGGCCGTTGACGGCATCAAGCCGATGCGCTACGGCGAGAATCCTCATCAGCCCGGCTTCTTCTTCGGCGACTTCTCGGCGATGTTTGACCAACTCCACGGCAAGGAAATCAGTTACAACAACCTGCTCGACATCGACGCTGCCGTAAGCCTCATTTCCGACTTCACGGAGACCACCTTCGCAGTGCTCAAGCATAACAATGCCTGCGGCGTAGCCTCGCGCAAGTCAGTGGTCGAAGCCTGGCGCGACGCCCTTGCCGGCGACCCCGTGAGCGCCTTTGGCGGCGTGCTGATCACCAACGCCAAGGTTGACCTGGAGGCCGCTAACGAAATCAACACTATCTTCTTCGAAGTCATCATTGCCCCGGCCTATACCGACGAGGCTCTCGAAGTGCTCAAGACCAAGAAGAACCGCATTATCCTCGTGCAGAAGAAGGCACTCGAAACCAAGTCGAGTTATCGCTCCTGCCTCAACGGCGCCCTCGTTCAGGCCCGCGACCTGAAGGTCGAGACCGCCGAGGATCTCACGCCCGTGACCAACGAGCCGGTCGACCCCTCGCAGATCGAAGACCTCCTCTTCGCCAACAAGATTGTGAAGCACTCGAAGAGCAACGCCATTGTCCTTGCCAAAGGTAAGCAACTGCTTGCCAGCGGCGTAGGCCAGACCTCGCGCGTCGACGCTCTCAAGCAGGCCATTGCCAAGGCCGGAAGTTTCAACTTCTCGCTCAAAGGCGCCGTGATGGCCTCCGATGCTTTCTTCCCCTTTGCCGACTGTGTGGAGATTGCCCATGAGGCCGGCGTCAACGCCGTAATTCAACCCGGCGGTTCCATCCGCGACCAGGAAACCATCGACTACTGCAACGCCCACTCAATGGCCATGGTAACCACCGGCATCCGCCACTTTAAACACTAACTCTAAATTAAAATGAAAAATTAAAAATGAAAAATTAAAAATGAGTAATCCGTTATTGGACCAAAGCCGCGCTTTTGCAGTCCGTATCATAAATATGTATAAGTATTTAAGTGCGGAAAAGCGTGAGTTTGTGGTCTCTAAACAGATACTCCGTTCCGGAACCAGCGTTGGCGCCAATATTGCCGAGGCTCAAGGAGCGCAAACTAAAGCAGACTTCATTTATAAGATTCACATATCTCTTAAAGAGGCGAACGAAACATCCTATTGGCTGGAATCTTTGTTTGACTCCAAGTTTTTGACAAAGAATCAGTATGAAAGCATGAATGCTGATTTAAATTCTTTGATTTATATGATGATAAGGATTTTGAAAACTGCCAAGGAAAACGAATCGAAGAAAGGACGTTGAGCAACAGAAGATACCGGCCGGTTCATTTTTGCATTTTTCATTTTTCACTTTTCATTTAAAATTTATTTTTCATTTTTCACTTTTCATTTTTCATTTAAAAGAAATGGGATTATTTTCGCTGACTAAGGAGATTGCGATTGACCTCGGAACGGCCAATACAATCATTCTTCATAATGACAAGGTTGTCATTGACGAGCCTTCAATCGTGGCCGTCGATAAGATTACTCAGAAGCCTATTGCCGTCGGCAAGGAGGCTGCGATGATGCAGGGTAAGGAAAACCCTAATATCCAGACTATCCGCCCCTTGCGTCAGGGCGTGATTGCTGACTTCAATGCCGCCGAAATGATGATTCGCGGCCTCGTCAAGAAGAGCAGCAGTTCGCGCGGCTGGTTCTCTCCCTCGCTCCGCATGGTCGTAGGCATCCCCAGCGGCTCCACCGAGGTGCAGATTCGCGCCGTGCGCGACTCCAGCGAACACG
>CAYUGU010000070.1:0-10687 GCA_964444345.1 uncultured Bacteroides sp. | reverse complement strand
GTGTTGATGCTCTCGGAATTGAGTTGCAGGCCGTCGACCATCTTGATTACCTGGTCGATAGGCATCTGATAGCGGAGCACACCCGAAATCAACTTGGCGTAGTTCCAATATTCGGGATTAAACTTGTCGCTAAGGCCTTCAATCGTGGTTTTATGTCCGCGTTTGTTGGTGAATTGGAAGTCATAGCGTTTGTTGCCCTGCTCGTCAACAGCCTTTATAATCTGGCCGTGGGTAACAGACTTAGGCAGGAACAGACCGTCTTCGTCGTCGGCAAGACCGGTAAAGATTTCGTAGGGCTTACCGTCAACAAGGCCTACAAATGCTATCCACTTTTCCTTATTGTTCTGGAAGCGGACCACGTCAGCCTCAAGGCTCGTGGGTCGCTTGGAGAGCAACGGTTTGTGGGCCTGAGGCTCAGAAGGTTTCTCTTTCTTGGCGGGAGTGATAGCGTTAAGAACTCCCGAACGGGAACCGTCGCGATAAACAGTGCAACCTTTGCAACCCGACTTCCAGGCTGTCAGATAAAGTTCATTGACAGTCTGTTCGCTCACGTTGGAGGGGAGGTTGATGGTCACTGAGATAGAATGGTCAACCCACTTCTGGACGCGTCCCTGCATCTTTACTTTTTCGGCCCAGTCGATTTCGTTAGCCGAGGCTCCGGCATAGGGCGAGCGGCCGACCAGTTCGGCAATCTCCTCTGCGGTCATTGACTGTGAAGGTTCAATACCGTTCGCCTTCATCCAGTCAAGGAACTTGGGATGATAAACTATATATTCTTCAAAAGAATCGCCGTTTTCGTCAACATAGTCAACGCGAACGTCGCGGTCGTTGGGGTTGATTTTGCGGCGACGCTTGTAGACGGGCATAAAGACCGGTTCAATGCCGGAGGATGTACGGGTCATCAGCGAAACAGTGCCGGTCGGAGCGATGGTCAGGCACGCAATATTTCTGCGACCATTCTGCATCATCCGTTCTTTCAGCGTGGGGTCAGCCTCAAAAAGACGATTGATAAAGGGATTGTTAACCTCGCGCTGAGCGTCATATACCTCAAAAGCGCCACGCTCGCCCGCCATAGTGACCGACGAATTGTAGGCTGCTAAAGCAATATTTTTGTGGACAAGTTCGGACATAGCCGAAGCCTCTTCGGTTCCGTAGCGGAGACCAAGCGCGGCTATCATATCACCCTCGGCAGTGGTGCCGAGTCCGGTGCGTCGCCCTTGAAGCGTGCGTTCGCGTATTTTCTCCCAAAGGTGTCGTTCAGTGTGTTTGGTGTCGGCGTCTTCCGGGTCATTGTCGATTTTCTCAAGTATGGCGTCGATCTTTTCGATTTCAAGGTCGATAAGGTCGTCCATAATTCGCTGTGCCTTTCCTACATGGTCGCGCAAAAGTTCGAAGTTAAGAGTGGCTTCGGGAGTGAAAGGCTTGTCGACATATGAAAAGAGATTTATTGCCAGCAGTCGACAACTATCGTAAGGACAAAGAGGAATTTCGCCGCAAGGATTGGTTGAAATGGTGCGGAAACCGAGGTCAGCATAACAGTCGGGGAGGGATTCGCGGGTAATCGTGTCCCAGAAAAGCACGCCGGGCTCAGCCGATTTCCAAGCGTTATGTACAATCTTATGCCATATAGCAGCGGCGTCAACCTCCTGAGTGACAGCAGGCGTATCGGAGTCAACCGGGAACTTTTGAGTGAACTTTTCGCCCGCTTCGGCGGCGCGCATAAACTCGTCGGTGATTCGCACAGAGACGTTTGCCCCCGTGATTTTGCCTTCGGTTAACTTGGCGTCGATAACGGCTTCGGCGTCAGGGTGAACAATCGAGGTTGTAAGCATCAAGGCTCCGCGGCGTCCGTCCTGAGCAACTTCGCGTGTTGTGTTCGAATAACGTTCCATGAAGGGCACAAGGCCGGTCGATGTCAGAGCCGAGTTCTTGACCGGCATCCCCTTGGGACGCAATTGGCTGAGGTCGTGGCCAACTCCGCCGCGACGTTTCATCAGTTGAACCTGCTCCTCGTCGAGTTTTAAAATAGCGCCGTAGGAGTCTGCCGGATTTTCCAGACCGATTACAAAGCAGTTACTGAGCGATACGGTTTGAAACGGATTGCCCATACCTGACATCGGAGAACCCTGAGGCACGACATAACGGAAGTCTTTCAAAAGATTGAAGATTTCCTCCTCGCTCATCGCGTTCGGATACTTGGCCTCGGTACGAGCCAGTTCGGACGCCATGCGATGGTGCATATCGTCGGGAGTCAGTTCGAAGATGTTGCCGAAACTGTCTTTCAAGGCATATTTGGAGGCCCATACGCGCGCGGCGAGTTCATCACCGCCAAAATATTGGAGCGCAGCCTCGTGGACCCTCTGAGGGTCAATAGGTTGATAGTTCGAAGTGGGTGTCATAACGCCCACAAAGTTAACTATTCCCGCGCAAACTACCAAATTACACGATTAAAAAATTGACGGCTTTTTGACACCGGGTTGCACAAACTTTGACGTAACTTTGCCGCAGTAAAAAATAAACTTTAGAAAAAGATGAAGAGAATATTTGCCTGTTGCCTTATCGGATTCGCGCTCGCAGGCTGCGGACATAAGGACCATAACCATAGCGAGGAGGCGGAAACTCACGGCCACGATGAACCCGATGGAGTCGTGATGCTCCACGACGAGATAGCCGAGCGTTTCGGCGTAACGGTTGACTCAATCGCGCTCAGTCCGATGTCGGAATCGCTTCGTTGTTCGGCCGTCATCAGTAGGGCGTCAGGTTCCGAGGGGGTGGTTTCCGCACCTGTCGCAGGCATTGTCCGCTATCAGGTTACGGTTGGGCAAACGGTTGGAGCAGGTTCATCAATCGCATCTGTCAACGCTACGGCTGTTGCCGGAGGTGACCGCAATCGAGTGGCTAAGGCTGCGCTTGACGCCGCTCAGGCCGAGGTTGACCGACTCAAGCCGCTATATGCTGATAAGTTAGTGACTGCGGCCGAATATCAATCTGCCATCGCCGCGCTTGAGCAAGCCAAGGCCGAATATTCGCCTGCGGCCTCAGGTGGACGGGCTATATCTCCTATTTCAGGCACTGTTGTTTCTCTCTCGGCCTCCGACGGTGCATATGTCGAGGCAGGAGCCCCGATTGCAACTGTCGCTGCCGACGCTCGTCTGACATTGACGGCACGAACATCCGCCGATAATTATGGTAGCCTCAGCCGTGTTTCGGATGTCAGAATCCGAACAGCCGACGGCCGCTCGTTGCTTCTCAGCGAACTCGGAGGCAAGAAAGGAGGCGTCAGCGCCTCCGACGGCTATGCTTCACTGACATTCACTTTCAATAATGACGGAACTATTGCCCCCGGAACGACCCTCGAGGCTTGGCTTATAGGATCGGATAGTCAGGAGGTTATCTCCCTTCCTCTAACGGCAATTACAGAGCAGCAAGGGGAATTTTTTGTTTATCGAGAAGTGATGGACGAGCATTATCTGAAAACTCCCGTTGAATTAGGTGCTTCCGACGGCAAGAACGTGAGGATTCTCTCCGGAGTTAATCCCGGCGACCGAATCGTAACAGACGGTGTGATAACAGTCCGCTTGGCTGAGAGCAGCGGGGCTATTCCTTCCGGTCATAATCATAGTCATTAAAAGGGATATGCTTAACAGAATATTAAAGGCCTCGCTGGCCAACCGAATTGCAGTTTTGGTCCTCTCGGCTGTCATTATGATGGCGGGAATATGGTCTTTGACTCGCACTGAGGTTGATATTTTTCCTGACCTTACGGCTCCAACGGTCGTAGTTATGACCGAAGCGTCCGGTCTTGCTCCGGAAGAGGTTGAGCGTCAGGTTACTTACCCGATTGAGGCTGCGGTTAACGGCGTCAGCGGAATACGCCGTGTGCGCTCGGCCTCTAATCCGGGATTTTCAGTTGTCTGGGCTGAATTTGACTGGGATACAGACGCCTACCTTGCACGTCAAATGGTTACCGAACGACTCGCAACGGTTGAGTTACCTGCCGGAGTAAACGCCCCCGTTCTTGGTCCTCAATCATCTATTTTAGGCGAGATGATGATTATCGGGCTGACCTCGCCCGGAGACTCCGTTTCAATGATGGAGTTGCGCACGATTGCTGACAAGACAATCACTCCGCGTTTGCTCTCTATCAGTGGAGTAGCGGCCGTGGCCGTTCTCGGCGGTGACGCCAAGGAAATGCAAATTGCTCTTGACCCGATGAAGATGCAGGCCTACGGGGTGACACTCAATCAGGTTGCAGAGGCTGTAGAGAATATGAATGACAATGCGGCCGGCGGGGTAATGATGGATTTTGGCAACGAGTACCTTGTCAGGGCCGACCTCAACACGACTTCAGCCGAGGAGATTGCTGCTTCGCCTATTGGAGGAGGTCTGACTATCGGCCACGTTGCTACGGTTAAAAACGCATCGGCCGAGCCTAAAATCGGGGCTGCGAGTATCGAAGGAACTCCCGCCGTTATTATTACCGTAACCAAGCAAGCCAACACCGGAACGCCGGGGCTTACCGAACGTATTGACTCCGAACTGTCCTCGATTTCATCGCAACTGCCTGCCGGAGTAAAGATGCATACGGATATTTTCCGGCAGAATGACTTTATTGAGACCAGTATCAACAACTTGCAACGAACTCTTCTTGAGGGCGCAATCTTTGTCGCTATCGTCCTGTTCTTCTTCCTGATGAACTTGCGCACAACGCTTATTTCGCTGATTGCCCTTCCGATGAGTATTTTGGTTACGGTCCTTTCGTTGCATCTTCTTGGATTCACAATCAATACGATGAGCCTCGGCGGTATCGCTATCGCAATCGGCTCACTGGTCGACGATGCTATTGTCGACGTGGAGAATGTCTATCGTCGTTTGCGCGAAAACCGAGCCCGACCGAAGGAAGAACGCCTTCCGGTATTGAAGGTCGTTTTTGAGGCGAGTGCGGAAGTCAGGATGCCTATTTTCAACTCGTCATTGATTATTATGGCAAGTTTCCTTCCGCTGTTCTGTCTGAGCGGAATTGAGGGTCGTCTGCTGATTCCATTAGGGGTTTCGTTCATCATTGCGCTTGTAGCGTCAACAATTGTGGCTTTGACTCTAACTCCGGTTCTATGTTCATATCTTTTAGGCAATCGGAAGGAAGAGCAAAAACTTGATTCAGAGCCTTATGTGAGTCGAAAACTCAAGCAATTCTATAACCGCTCACTGAAGGGGGCAATTAGTCGTCCGAAACCTGTCTTGATTCTTACAGGAGTGCTTTTCGTCGTGGCTTTAGGCTTGTTTTTCTCTCTTGGTCGAGGCTTTCTTCCACGCTTCAATGAGGGGTCGTTTACAATCAATTTAGGGACGCTTCCGGGCGTTTCGCTCGAAGAAAGTGATAAGTTGGCGCGCGAGGCCGAGCGGGTGATTATGACCGTTCTGGAAGTAAAAACGGTTGCGCGCAAGACCGGACGTGCCGAACTCGACGAACATTCGCTCAGCGTGAATGCTTCGGAACTTGAAGTGCCTTATGTGCTCGACAAGCGTAGTCGTCAGGAGGTAGAAGCCGAGATTCGTCATAAACTGTCGGAACTTCCCGGCGTGAATATCGAAATCGGTCAGCCTATCAGTCATCGAATCGACGCTATGCTTTCAGGCTCTAAAAGTCAGGTAGCCATTAAACTCTTTGGCCCGGATTTATCAGTCCTATATCCTTTGGCCGGTAAGATTAAGGCTGCGATTGGCGACGTCGACGGGGTAGTGGATCTCAACGTGGAGCAACTCGTTGAGCGTCCCGAATTACTTATACGCCCCCGTCGAGATGCCCTTGCTGCATATGGAGTAAGCCTTGCCGACTTTCGCCGCTGGGTTTCTTTAGCGCTCGGCGGGGAGGCCGTAAGTCGTGTTTACGATGGTGATTATCCTTACGATTTAACGCTGATTCTAAATCATGAGAGCCGAAAAAGTGCTGAGGCCCTTCGCTCGCTTCCGGTCGACACGCCGGAGGGCTCTGTTCCGCTTTCTGCACTTGCTGACGTGATTTCAACGACCGGCCCGAGTGCCATTAACCGCGAAAACGTGAAGCGCAGAATCATCATCAGTTGCAACGTTGAGGGACGCGATCTTCGCGGAGCCATTGACGATATCCGCAACGAAATATCCGCCGAAATAAACCTCCCCGAGGGGTATTTTATCAATTACGGCGGACAATTTGAAAATGAGGAGGAGGCCGGCCGGATACTCATTCTTACTTCCCTTGGGGCGCTCTTGATAATTATGTTGCTCCTGTATGGGCAGTTCCGTTCGTGGAGCCAGACGGCCCTCATCTTACTTAATATGCCGCTCGCTCTGATAGGTGGAATCTTTATTCTTTGGCTTACGGGAGGAGAGGTAAATATTCCCGCCATTATCGGCTTCATATCGCTTATGGGCATTTCGACCCGTAACGGTATGCTGCTGATAACCCACTATAATTCGCTGGCGGATATGCCGCTGACCGAGCGTGTGGTAACCGGATCTACCGACCGGTTACTCCCGATTATCATGACAGCGTTGACCTCTGCTCTTGCCCTTGTACCTTTGGCGGTCAACGGCTCAGAGCCTGGAAATGAAATCCAAAGTCCTATGGCTCTTGTGATTCTTGGCGGACTCATTTCGTCAACAATTTTGAATCTCTATGTTGTTCCGGCAATTTATATGCTGATTAACAAGAAGAAACAATGAAAAAAACTATATTCTCCTTATTGCTTTTAGCCTCGGCAGGGCCGCTTGGGGCGCAAACTGCCGAATTTGAAAAGGTGGTAAACGAAGTAATGGACTCCTTGTCTAATCTGACCACTATCCGGCGAGGATTTGAAGGGGAAGTAATGGCTCTCCGGGCTGAAAATCAACTTCCCGGCCCCGAAGTCGGCTTCGAATATAAATGGCCGCAACAGCGAGGGGTTGAAAATCGATGGGGAATAGAGGTTTCTCAAGAATTTGAATGGCCCGGTCTGTATGGAGCCCGCCGCCGTGCTGCTTCCGAGTTGACGGCTTTGGGCGATACTTCGATAGAACTTAACCGTCAGTGGCTTCGCTGCGAGGTTTCTGACCTACTTCTGCAACTGATTGAGGCTCGCCAACGTCTCGTCCTGCTTAAAGAAGTGGGAGCGAATCTTGAGGAAGTTTGCGAGCAGTTGGTCAAGATGCTTGACCGCGGTCAAACAACTATTCTCGACCTTCGGAAGGCGGAATTTGAACTTCTTGCAGTTAAGGAAAAAATTGCTTCTGCCGAGGCCGATTGCTCACGCCTTGAAGGCTCGGTTGCCTTTGGTCAGTTTGTTCCGCGCGGACTGGCTGACCTAACGGAATTTCCTGCAAAAAGTATCAATATTCCGCAACAGACACCCGAAGAAATTGAGATTGAGGCCGAAGCAGTACGCCAAAATCTTGCCGGACAGGTTGAACGTATGAAGCGGCTGCCCTCATTTTCGGTGGGCTATCTTCATGATTTTGAGGAGGGTATTCATTTTAATGGGCTCAGTGTAGGACTGACTCTACCGAGTTTTGGCGCGGGCAAAAGCGCCAAGGCTGCACAAATTGAAGCCGAGACTGCCCGAATGAAACGCGACGAAATCAAAGCCGAACGAGCCGCCGAACTTCAGGCAAACCGCACTGAAGCCGAACGACTCGCTACGTTGCTAACCGAATACGACAAAGCCTTGAACCAAAGTGACTATCTTCCACTTCTCAAAAAATCCTTTGCCGCCGGCCAAATCACTCTCACCCAATACCTTCTTGATCAAAACTGGTATCTGACCTCCCGCCTTGATCATCTGGCCCTCCGGCTCCGCGCCCTCCGCCTCTCTAATCCTTAGAAGGAGAAGGAGGCGAGGAGACCGAGGCGATGAGCGGTGCGCGAAGAGTGGTCGAAGTTGGCGCGCTTGCCAACATTGTAGCCGAGGCCTACCTGAACGCGCGGGGTGATGTTGTAGAATACATTGGCTGCTCCGTAGACGCCATATTTATATTCATCGCCGCCAACAGCGTGACGTCGGGGATAATAGCGGGCCTGGCCCCAGGCTGTTGCTACGGAAACCTTCGGAGAAAAGTGATATTGCAGTCCGACCATATAGCCGAGAACATACGGAGCATAAAGCGTTCCGGGTTCTTCGGGGTCAGCAACCATATCATAGTTGTTGAGCATCCAGTCGCCACCAAGAGATGCGATTCCTCGACCGCCGTTTACCGTAGCGTATACGGTCAGCGGGTTTACGGGATTGAATACGGTGCTGAATTGCAGACCCCATGCAAGAGAGTGGACGTTTTCGCCTTTCAGCATATTGCGATATGACATTTCGCGGGTCGTGGCCGACAGGCGGACGTGCTGAATATTGTTTTTACCCCATTGATACTGAGCGAAGAAGCCTAAGTCGGGGACCCATTGACGCACAGCCTTTGTATCGTTTTCGCCACCGGTAGTTTTCAAAGCGGCAGGGTTTTCAACCGATGCGGCAATTGTCCAATGGTCTTTCCAAGTATGTGCATATCTGACAAGCACAGCCGAAGCATCAACCTTATTATTCGGTCCTTGAGCGTCTACCGTAGGAGGGAGTGCGGCGGGGTCGGAGAAGGTAGTTGAAGCAAGACCGAAAGTCCAGTCATTTAAGGTAGCATATGCCTTGTTTAGTTTGAATCCGACATTGTCGTATCCACTGAATTCGCCCTCAACGTAAAGACTGTAGGTTCCGAGGCGGCTGTTGCGACCCGCGGCGCGAAGATAGATTGCAGTACCGGAGGCGTTAAGGCCGAGGGCACGCATATTAGTCTGGTCGGGGTGCATCGGTATCTGATAAGGATTGAAGGCTGCACCGGGGAGTGCGCCATGCCAGTCATAATAACCGCGAATCTTCACTACGCCGCCGATACCCATCGCAAAATTGGTATTCTTGGTCATAAACATAAAGTAAGGGGCAGCGGGCTCGGTTGCATAGCGGAACTGGTCTTCATAGAATACCTGCATCATTTGCTGGATTGAGTCAGAAGAGGGTTGAACCGACCGGTCACCATCCATAATGATTACTTTATGAGATGTTCTAACGGAGTCTTCGGCTACTTCGCGGGGGGTAGCGGCATTGAGGGCAGAGGCGGTGCCCAAAAGGGCCATAGCGGCGGTAAAGATGTGTTTTGTCATAATTATAAATAGCGAAACCGCAGCCCGGCGGAATTGTCAGGTCTGCGGTAGTAAAACGCTTGAAAGATAAAAAAGGTTTGCGCTCCTTATTTGAAACCGAGAGCAAGTCCTCCCTTTGCTGTTTCCTTATAGAGGGAGGGGAGGTCATGGCCCGTCTGCTTCATAACCTCAACAACACGGTCAAAAGAGACGGAGTGGCGACCATCGGAGAAGGCTGAATAGAGATTGGCGTCGAGGGCACGGGCAGCAGCATAGGCATTGCGTTCGATGCAAGGAATCTGCACAAGCCCGCAGACGGGATCACACGTCAACCCGAGATGATGCTCAAGCCCCATTTCTGCCGAATATTCAATCTGGCGCGGGGTTCCACCGAATAGTTGGCTCGCAGCAGCCGCAGCCATCGCGCAGGCAACTCCGACTTCACCCTGACATCCTACTTCAGCGCCCGAAACCGACGCGTTGGCTTTAACGACATTGCCGAAAAGTCCGGCAGTTGCCAGGGCCCGAAGAATCCGCTGCTCGGAAAACCCCTTTGAAGTATGCAGATGATAAAGCACGGCGGGCACTATTCCACACGAGCCGCAGGTAGGAGCCGTAACTATCTTGCCGCCTGAAGCGTTTTCCTCGCTGACGGCCAGAGCATAAGCGTAGACCAAACCGCGCGATTTGAGCGAAGAGTTATAGCCGGCGGCGTGGACATAATAACTCGTAGCCTTACGCGCCACTCCGAGTCCGCCAGGAAGAACGCCTTCGGCTTCAATTCCGCGCTCTACGGCCAGTTTCATGACCTGCCAAACCTCCTTTAGATAGTCCCAGATAGAGGCATCCTCACATTGCTCGACATATTCCCAGAAGGTATGGCCCGTAGAGTCACACCATTTCAAAATGTCGGTCATCGTGTGCATATCATAGACATCTTCGGCAACCTTTCGGTCATCACCTTCGGCAACCACGTCGCCGCCTCCGATTGAATACTTGGTTTCTTCGCCAAGGAGTTTACCCTCCGAGTCAAAGGCCTTGAAATTCATTCCGTTAGGGTGGAAGGGAAGGAAGACGTCCGGTTCCCAGATAATTTCCGTCGGGGCAATCGGCTGGAGAACGTCAAGGATAGCCTTATCCGTTAAGTGACCTTTGCCGGTAGCAGCAAGGGCGCCATAAAGAGTCACCTCGAAGCGCGAGGCTCCGGGGTGACCTTTTCCAAATACTTTGGCCGCATTGCGTGGTCCCATAGTATGGGATGAACTCGGGCCATAGCCAATCTTATAGAGTTGACGGATTGATTCCACTTACCCTATTTTATTTATGCTCGAAGCGGAGAGTGGCGGTACACTGGTCGCAGACTTCAGCGGGGCCGAAGTACTGAATGGGACCGGGATAAACGTAGCAGGTGTTTTTAGCCCAGTTGTCGCGGTTTGCGGCAAACTGCTTGAAGGGCTCGCCGTTGAGGTCAACGAGGGCCTTTTGAATTACGGGCTTCATTTCACCGTGGCGACGCTCCATGTTCATCATCATGGTGATAGGTATACCGCCGGCAAT
>CAYUGU010000069.1:0-10750 GCA_964444345.1 uncultured Bacteroides sp. | reverse complement strand
GTAAATCTTGCTTACGCCCACCATCGAAAAAATTACTTTTTTGTCGTCAGCCATAACACACTAAACATTAAACACTAAACCTCCCTCACCGTCTCGCCGCCTTCGTCCGGTAGTCACAGCGAATCTTTCCTTCCGCAATATTGCGCAACTTGCTGCGCAGAAGCAGGCGGCGCGTCGGCGAAACGTGGTCCATATAAACTGTTCCGTCCAGGTGGTCACACTCATGCTGCACAATGCGGGCCAGGAAGCCTGACATCTCCTCCTCGTGGGGCTGCATATCCTCGTCGAGCCATTTCAGGCGGATATGCTCAACGCGCCCTACGTTCTCGCTCAGCCCCGGAAGCGACAGGCACCCCTCGCCGCGGCTCACTTCCTCGCCGTCAAGAACCGTCACTTCCGGATTGATCAGCGCAAACTTGCGCCCCTTACATTCCGGAAAGTCCGACCCGAGAACGTCGGCGTCAATAACCACCAGCCGGATGCTCTTGCCAATCTGAGGAGCGGCAAGCCCGCAACCCTCGGCGGCATACATCGTTTCAAACATATCGTCGACCAGTTTTTTCAGGTCATTATAGTCGGCCGGAACCGGCTCCGCTTCCTTGCGAAGCACCGGGTGGCCATAGAGATAGATTGGTAATTTCATTTATTGTAGATACTTTGCAAATAATCGTTAAGGATAATCGTGGCGGCCGTGCGGTCAACCAAGGCCTTGTCGCGACGAGCCATCTTCCCTAGCCCCCCGCTAATCATTGCCTGATGGGCCAGGGTGGAGGTGAAACGCTCGTCGTAGCGCGCAATCTCCACTCCCTCAGGCAGTATGGCCCGCAGGCGCGGAATGAACGGCTCGATATATCGCGCCGACTCCGAGGGCTCCCCCTTCAGCGTCGTCGGCTCGCCGATAATGATGATGTCAACCTTGTTTTGGCTCAGATAGCGCTTCAGGAACTCCGGCAGGCGGGGAGTGTCGACCGTTTCGAGCGGCGACCCTACCAGACGCAGTTCGTCGGTCACTGCGAGACCGCAGCGACGCTTTCCGTAGTCAATTGCAAGGATTCTTCCCATATCAACCGCAAATTTACGAATTTTTCTTGAATCTTTCGCTAAATTTTTTGCGGATAATTGAGATTATTTC
Organism: uncultured Bacteroides sp.; assembly: GCA_964444345.1. GTDB lineage: Bacteria > Bacteroidota > Bacteroidia > Bacteroidales > Muribaculaceae > UBA3263. Next base: position 9,618 of record CAYUGU010000069.1, on the reverse strand, counting down.
TTCGTAGGCGTAAAATTTAAATACGTGGCAAACCCCCAGGTAGAACAGAATCGAGGTCCCGATGCCGGTAAACAGAGCAACCCATGAGTTGGCAATAAACTCCGAACATAACAGGCAGATAATCAAGACGCCGACCGAGTCAAGAAGGTAGGGCAGATAGTCCCTGAACTGGTGGATAAACCCGTAGTTAAGCAGTCTTTTCGTATAGATTGTGTTGAGAATCAGTGCGATAAATCCGTAGATGGCCTTGGCGATACAAAGCGCCAGAACCGACCGATAAATAAACAGCGCTCCGAAGCAGATGCTGAAAGCGATAATCTTCTTGATTACCTCCAGTCTGAGCACAAGGTCGCTGCGACCCTTCACTTTGATGAGGTTGATGTTTGAAACGATTACGCCGTCCCAGAGGAACCCGAACGTGAGGACCTGCAACAGAATAATCGACGGCGCCCACTTCTCGGTCAGCAGAGAGAGAATCATCGGTTTGGCAATCCCGCAAAGCATCATCATCAGCGGGAAAGTCAGGAAGGCCGAAATCTCGATGTAGCGCTTGTAGATATTCATCAGCCTTTGGTCGTCGTCCTGAATCTGCGACAGCAGTGGGTACGAAACGCGCCCCAGAACGTGGGTTACATTGTTGTTCAGCAAGACGTTAAACCCGATTGCCCGCTCATAGAATCCAAGTGCCGCCGTCGAAAACATCTTGCCTATGATGGCGCCGAAAATCTTTTCGTAGACCGACGAAATCAAGTTGGCGGCAAAGAGTTTGGAACTGAACGAAAAAAGCCGGTGGAAAGACTCTTTGCTGAACCCGTCGCGCGGGAGCCATTTTACCAACACAAAGGTCAACACCGCCGAGACCAGGGCGTAGGCAAGCGCCTGCGCAACCAGCGCCCAGACTCCGAAGCCTAAGTACGCAAGGATGATTCCCAAGACGCCCGAAATCACGCCGGCCGAAAACGATATTTTCGTCGTGGTCTTGAAGTCGAGGTCTATTGTCAGCATTGTCTGCCCTGTCGACGCAAACGAGTTGATTATCAGCGTCAGGCAGTAGACCCTCACTATCGACGTCAATATCGGGTTGGCATAAAACTTGGCTATCAGCGGGGCGCAGAAAAAGAGCACCAGATAGAAAAATACGGCTATGCCTACGTTCAGGAAGAAGACGGTCGAAAAATCCTTCTTGCTTCGCTCCTTCAACTGAATCAGCGCCGCCGAAAATCCCCCGTCGATAAACACCGTTGAGATTGCGATAAAGATTGCCAATACGCCTATCAGACCATACTCAGAAGGCGTCAGCAGGCGAGCCAGGATGATTTGGATTACAAACTGAACAATCTGGCCCGAATATTTCTCGACCATTGTCCAGGCAACCCCATGGACCGCCATACTCTTTATGTCCTTCTCCTCGCTCATCGCCTAAACAGTCGTTGATTCATTCGGTTGGTTGCTGCGGTGAATACTGCCGCAATCAGTAAGGTCGACGGGATGACTATTGCCGAGAAAATCAGCGAGTTATCGTTCAGCCCGAAGTAGGTGCAGACAATCATCGAGAGCCGCTGGAGAATATAGATTGCAAAGGCGTTGACGCCGAGCCAGCGGAGCGCGCGGTTGTCGAGTTTAAGTTTCATTGTGGCAAACACTAAGGCGAGCGCGAAGAAACTCGAAGCGCAGATAAAGAGCAGATGGTTAAGCACCTTCAGGGCGGCGTGCCCCTGCAGCAACTGCGAGCGGGTCAACATGGTCAGCAGCAGGAAAACCAGGACGCATCCGCCAAACCAAAGAAACCAACGGTAGCCTCGCGAAAGCCGCTCAATCGCTTTTCGGAATAGCGAGAAAAGCATTCCTACGGGATAGGCCAGAATAGTGTCAAACCAATAGGGCTCCTTCTCCGCAACCCTCAGGCTCAGGTCAAAGCAAATCACAAGACCAAAGACGGCTAAGGCGCAAACCTTCAAGTTTAACTTTAAACGGTTGGCAACCGAGAGGGCGAGATAAGTCAGCAGATAAAGCGCGAGAATATCGAAGACAAACCAGTTTGAATTGACGATGCTTTCCCAGCCGATCCAACACCATATATAGTTGGCGTCGGGATACTTCTTGCCCAAGGCAATCGAGAGCAGGAGAAAGAGCGTCACGGCGATTGCAAACATCAGCCAGACTTTCAGAACTCTGTGTGTCAGGAACGTCCGGTAATATTTTTCGCGGTCACGTTTGAGCGATTCCATCACTCCATAGCCGGAATAGAGCATGAACATTACGACCATCAGTTGCCCCAGACTATCGAGGGCGGCATAGAACAGTCGGTCATGTTCGCCCGGCTCGGGCAGATAGCCCCTCATATGCGAGAAGAGGATAATAATAGCGAAAATTCCCTTGATTGAGTCAGTTTGCTGCCGTCCGATGTAATCCGGATGGCCTGCTGCCGAAAAGCGCAGCCCGTAGAGCGAAACGAGAATCAAGATTATCAGCAGGATATCCATTCAGTCAAAGAGTGAGGTGGTGAGGTCGTTGTAGATGTTGCGGGCTACCGACTGACCGCCCGCTCCCGCCTTCAGCAGATTGATGGCCCGCTCGCGCTCCGCGCTCATATTGTCTTCGCCCCCAAGGACCACGCGGTCAATGAAATCGCGTATATCCTCCGCCGATGTCAGCGTGTAGTGGGCGTCCTGACAGGCTCGCCCGAAGTCGTTCATATCCGCCTTAATCTCCTCGAGATTGCCGGTCGTGTACCCTGCAGGCTTGTTGACCATAAGATACTCCGCCGTAAACGACCCGCAATTGTGAATCATTGCGTCCGACGTCTTGAACAGGTCGATATAATCGCCCGTCTCAAGTTGAGTCGTCGGCGAGTTCTCCCAGAAGGCATAAAACTCATCGGTGCGCTCCTTGCCCCACTCCGGATGTTGGTAAAGTTCGGCCTTCAGGCGCGGATGAGGCTTAAAGGCAATCTGCAGTCGGTCAGCATATTGCTCGGCAAGCCCGCGCATAATCCGGTAGGTCCAGTTAAAATCCGGACGGTCAAACATATTATAGGAAACAACCGAGAAATGAGGCGCCCATATCAACCGTTTGCGCTTCTTCCCGTCGCCCGGCTGCTTCCAAGGGTCAGACGACGCCTCAGCCGCAAAAAGGTCGAGTTTCGGCTCCCCGACAACCCTCACGTTCTCCCCCCGGTTGTCAGCCAGGTCCCTGCTGACCCCCCGATGAATCTCCGTAGCCAAATAAAGCCTCCACGCCAGATTATGCATCGAATTGTTGATATACCATTCAAGGCGCGTCAGAGGAACCGAGTAGGGGGTATGAATCAGGAGCAAGTCACGGTTGTTTAGCCAATCTGCCTGAACGTCTTCATAACTGAATTCATAAGGCTGCGGATAGACAATCATATCCGGTTTGAACTCGCGCTTCAACTCCGAAAAATTATCTATCACCCGAAAGGGAAACCCCTTGGACGAAAAGTGATTAGCCATTTTCTCGACGTCGTTTCGGCGATCCGCTTCAGTAAAACCTCTAAATGGAATCAGACCTATCTGTATCTCAAATCGCTTGTCGGCAAGCAACAGGGTGGTCAGTTCGTCGTAGCGCCACATAGGAAGCGAGGACGCAAGGAAGAGAATCCGGCATTTGCCTTCCTCCCTGACTCGCTTGAGTATGTCGTTATAAACTCGCTTTTGATGCGGAACTCTGTTTTTGAGATAATGACGGTATACGCGTTTTAAAGGGTTTAATATATGATGGTTTGAGGGATTGCTCATTTGGTTTCAGAATACTGTTTATTTTTATTCTTCGGCAAAGTTAACAAAAAAAGTTTAATAGTTGCATAATCCGCCGAATTTTTTTAACTTTGCGTCTGATTTTTATATCATAATTACTAATTTATGCAAGCACTCATTCTTGCGGCCGGACTCGGTCGTCGTCTTGGCGAGTTTACTGCCAATAATACTAAATGTATGCTGCCCGTCAATGGCATCCCATTGATTGATAGGATGCTGAATCAACTGAATCATTTGCCCCTCAGTCGTATTGTGATGGTGGTGGGCTATGCTGCTCAAAACCTCATTGACCATATAAGAAAGAATTTTCCCGACCGTAATATAGTTTTTATTGAAAATCCTATCTACGATAAGACGAACAATATCTATTCGCTGTGGCTCGCCCGCGAACTTATGGCCGAGGAGGAGACTTTGCTGTTGGAGTCAGACCTGATTTTCGATGACGGCGTCCTGCGTATGGCCGTTGAAAGTCAATTCCCCAATGTGGCTCTCGTTGCCAAGTATCAGACCTGGATGGACGGTACGATGGTGAGAATCGACGATGAGTGCAAAATTGTAAATTTCATCCCGAAAAAGGCCTTTAAATATTCCGACACGGAGTTTTATTACAAGACGGTCAACATCTATAAGTTCTCAACCGCATTTATCCGCGAGCATTATCTTCCGTTTCTTGAGGCTTATATTAAGGTCCTGGGCCAAAATGAGTATTATGAACAGGTGCTCCGCGTGATTACTCTGATTGATGTGGCCGACATTCGCGCTCTTCCGGTTGGCGACCTTAAGTGGTATGAAATAGACGATGTACAGGACTTGCGTATTGCCGAAACGATTTTTGCGGAGCCTCAAGAGCGGCTGAAGAAACTTCAACATAGTTTCGGAGGTTATTGGCGTTATCCTTATTTGCTTGATTTCTGCTATCTCGTTAATCCTTATTTCCCTCAGGATAGAATGGTTGACGAGATGAAGGCTAACTTCGATGTTCTTCTGAGAAACTATCCTTCGGGAATGGGTGTTAACTCGCTTTTGGCCGCAAAGTATTTTGGTCTGAGCCATGATTTGGCTGTTGTGGGCAACGGTGCAGCCGAACTTATCAAGGCGCTGATGAGCGGCGTTGAAGGGAAGGTCGGGGTTATATATCCTACTTTTGAGGAGTATCCTAACCGCCTGCCTAAGGAGCGGATTGTCCGTTTCCAACCGAATAATTCCGATTTCCGCTATTCGGCTAAGGACCTTATTGATTTCTTCTCGGTTAATCCGATCGACTGGTTGCTTGTTGTCAACCCTGATAATCCTTCTGGCAATCTGATTGACCGTGGAGGCCTGGACGCGCTTGTCAGTTGGGCCAAAGAATCTCGGGTACGACTGATTATTGATGAGTCGTTTGTCGACTTTGCCGATAACGGTCAGGAAATGACCCTGCTTCGCAATAACTTTCTGCGTGCTAATCCTCACGTTGCTGTTGTCAAGTCTATTTCTAAGAGTTATGGCGTTCCGGGCCTTCGGCTCGGGGTACTCGCCTCTGCCGATTCCGACTTGATTCAATCCCTCCGTAGCGACGTCGCTATCTGGAATATCAACTCGTTTGCCGAGTTCTATATGCAGATTTTCAACAAGTATGAAAAAGACTATCTGCGCTCTTGCGATATATTCCGGGAGGAGCGTGCGCGCTTTCAGTCTGAGTTGGAATCTATCGGTTGGCTTAGAGTTATCCCCTCGCAAGCAAACTATTTCCTTTGCGAACTGACTGGAATTACTTCCGGCGAACTTACGGGTCGACTGATGGTGGACCATAATATTCTGATTAAGGATTGTTCTTCGAAAAAGGGTTTTCCGGCCAATAGACAATATGTGCGCATAGCGATTCGTGACCGTCGCGATAATTCTCTTCTTGTTCAGGCCCTTAGCGAGATGACGATATGAAGGTGGCGATTTGTGGAGGCGGCAACCTCGGCCTTGTTTGCGGTGCTGTCCTGTTGTCGGGAGGTCATACTGTCAGTCTGCTGACGGGCCACCCTGATGCCTGGGCTCCGGCGGTGAGTGTTTCTGACCCCCAAGGGAAAATATTCGGAGGCAGTTTCGAGACTGTCTCTTCTGACCCGCAGGAGGTGATTCCGGGCGCGGAAATGGTTTTCATCTGCCAGCCGGGTTATCTTATCGAGCGGACGCTGACGGAGATTTCTCCGTTATTAGACCCTGGCGCAGTCGTTGGCTCCGTAGTTTCCTCGACCGGTTTCTTCTTCTTTGCCCATAAGATTCTCCCTGCTCAGCCTGTTTTTGGATTCCAGCGCGTTCCGTTTATTTCCCGTACGGAGGAGTATGGTCATAAGGGGCTTTTACTCGGCTATAAGTCGGTTTTGAATGTGGCTATGGAGAATGTTAAGAACCCCGGGGAATTGGCACAGACGCTTTCCGGAATGTTTTTGACGCCTGTCAACCTCTTGGAATCTTTCTATGAGGCCGCTCTAACCAACAGCAATCCTATTCTGCATACAGCGCGCCTTTATTCTCTATGGGCCAATGGATTCGAGCCCATGCGGGAATGTGCGCTTTTCTACAGCGAATGGACTTTGGACGCGTCGGAGTTGCTTATAAGTATGGATCAGGAATTTATGGCTCTCCTTGATGTGCTGAAAGTAAGGAAAGGAGCCGTCCCTTCCTTGTTGGAGTATTATGAGTCGACTGATGCGGCTTCGTTAACCGATAAAATCAAGTCAATTGCTGCATTTAAGGAGATTAAGGCGCCCATGAAGTTGACTGAAAAAGGGTGGGTGCCTGATTTTAAAAGCCGTTATTTCACGGAAGATTTTCCATTTGGCCTCCGCTTTATCAAGGAGTTGGCAGAAAGTAATGGGGTCGATTGCCCGACAATTCAGCGGGTTTATCGGTGGGGTTTGACGGTCATGTAGTGGCGGCGTTGCGCTTCGGGAAGTTGCTCGATGGCGTAGCGGAGCATCGTGCGCGGCATCTCGGCGGCGTGGCGGTCGAGAAAGTCGAGCATCAGGTCCCCGCCGCCCCGTTTGCCCACTTCGCGGAGCATCCAGCCCGACGCCTTATGGATAAGGTCGTGGCGATGAGTCAGGTAGCGCTCGCAAATCCTCAGGGTGTCGTCGTAAATCCCCGCGCGGATAAGCATCCAGTTGCTGACAATCGCTACCCGCTGATACCACAAATTGCCCTCCATTTCGGCTAATTGGTGCAGCAGCGTGCGCTCCTCAGGATGCGTTATCAGATAGTCGCCAAGAATTTTCGGCGCCACCATATCAACTAAATCCCAGTTGTTACCTCGGTCGATATACGAGAGGTAAAGGTCGACTAAAAAGCGGATTTCTTCCGCGTTTTTCCGTCGTTTTGCGCTTTTATAGAGTTCTATGAGCAGGAGAAATCCGGTCAGGCGCACCTCGTGAAACTCCGACTCTATCAATGGGCGCACATCGTCCGGGCGCACCGCCTTCTTGTATTCCTTGACTATTTCGCGCGTCAGCGGAACCCTGACTCCCAGAAACTTATCGCCTTCGCCGTATTCTCCCGGTCCGGTCTTGAAGAAGCGCATCAGATGGCGCGCTTCGGAGTCGGAGGCAAGCATTTTGAGCCGCTCTTGAATCTCATTTGAAATCATAATATCGGGGCAAGCAGGCGGACAACTGATTCGAGCCCGCGGTGAAGTGCCGGACGCTTCTTCCATTCGTCGGCATAGATGCGTTCGCAATGTTCCTGGTCGGCCTGAAATACTTCGCGCAGCGTTGCGTTTGCTTCGGGCGAATAGAGCACCAGGTTCGCTTCAAAGTTATGCTCAAACGAGCGGAAATCGAAGTTGGTGGACCCTACGGACGATAGTTCGTCGTCGATTATCAGGACCTTTGAGTGGAGCATTCCGGGCGTGAAGAAGTATACTTTAATGCCGGAGCGGAGACACTCGGTTATGTAACTTCGCGAGGAGTAACTGAGCATCCACGAGTCGCTTTTGCGCGGAATCATAATCCGGACGTCAACCCCCGCGAGGGCCGCGTTTTGCAGCGATTTCAGCAGCGATTCGGGCGGCAGGAAGTAGGGCGTCTGAAGGTAGATGCGCTTGCGGGCGTTCAGGATTGCACGCATAAAGACGTGCGCTATATTGTTCCACTGGTTCATCGGCCCTCCGGAAATGGCCTGAATACCAACCGTTCCGGCCGGTTGCGACGTACATTCCTGTTCCAGAACCTCGTTGCGCATAAAACTCCAGTCGAGCGCAAACGAATATTGGAGCGCGCTGACCGCCGGGCCTTCAATCCTCAGGTGGCAGTCGCGCCAGAGCGGAAATTTTCCGCCGTCGAGATAGCGGTTGGCTATGTTCATTCCGCCGATATAGCCGATTTCGCCGTCGATGATTACTATTTTGCGGTGGTTGCGCCAGTTGACGCGCGACGCAAACGGGATAAACGTTACTTTCAGGAACGGATAGGCCTCGATGCCCTCCTTTTTAAGCCGCTTGAAGAAGTCGGAACTGACTTGGAAACTGCCTACGTGGTCGTAGATTACCCTGACTTTTACTCCCGCACGCGCGCGTTCAATAAGAATATCGGCGATTTCGCGCCCGAGTTCGTCATCCTCAAAAATGTAGTATTGGAGATTGATGAACTTGCGGGCATTGCGCAGGTCGGAGGCTAAGGCTTCAAACTTTTTGGCGCCTGAGGAGTAGACCTTGACCTCGTTGCCGGGAATATATGCGGCGCCCGTCATTGTGTAAATTAGTCGGGCAATGCCTTGATATTCAGGCTTTAGGTTAGTGGGCGACTTATGGCGCGGAGCCTTTGCCCGGCGAAGAATCTGCCGCTTGTTGCGGCGCGAAACCATGCGTTTGTTCTTAATGTTGCGCCCGAAAAAAATGTAGAGCACGAGCCCTACGGCCGGAAGAAGGATGAGAACCGTAACCCAGGCCAGAGATTTGACCGGGTTGCGGTTCTCACCTAATATGACGAGGATGACCGTCACGATTGAAAGCATATAGGTCGCGGTCAGAGTGGCGTAGAGCCAGGGCTGATGCAGTATGTCCCATAATGCTTCCATCGCTGCGGTTCAGGTTAGGCGAAGATAGGGTAGTTGGCCATCATGGCGTTCACCTCCGAACGCACCTGGCTGATGGTTGCCTCATCTTCCGGATTTGAAAGAACGCGGTCAATGAAGTCAACGATCTTATCCATCTGGTCTTCCTTGACGCCGCGGGTGGTAATAGCGGCAGTGCCCAGGCGGATGCCCGAGGTCTGGAAGGGAGAGCGCGAGTCGAACGGAACCATATTCTTGTTGGCGGTAATGTCGGCCGCAACGAGCACCTTCTCGGCTACCTTGCCGGTCAGGTCGGGGAACTTGGTGCGGAGGTCGACGAGGATGCAGTGGTTGTCAGTGCCGCCTGAAATCACTTTGTAGCCGCGCTTAATCAGGGCGTCGGCCATAGCCTTGGCGTTGACGCGAACCTGCTTGGCCCAGGTCTTGAACTCGGGGCTGAGGGCTTCGCCGAACGCAACGGCCTTGGCGGCGATTACGTGTTCGAGCGGGCCACCCTGCGCGCCGGGGAAGACGGCGCTGTTGAGCATTGCCGACATCATCTTGACTTCGCCCTTAGGGGTAGTGATGCCCCAGGGATTGGGGAAATCCTTGCCCATGAGAATCAGGCCGCCGCGCGGGCCGCGGAGGGTCTTGTGGGTAGTGGAGGTGACGATATGGGCGTGCTTGACCGGATTCTCCAGTTCGCCGGCAGCGATAAGACCGGCGGGGTGGGCCATGTCGATCATCAGGATAGCACCGATTTCGTCGGCCAGACGGCGCATACGGGCGTAATCCCATTCGCGGCTATAGGCCGAGGCGCCGC
>CAYUGU010000068.1:0-11340 GCA_964444345.1 uncultured Bacteroides sp. | reverse complement strand
ACTCAATTATCGACAACGGTCAGTCTTACACAACGCTGACAACCGAACTGAACTACACCGGCGGCCTCCGCTCCTACATGCTCCACTAAAGGAAAGGCGGCGTCCTCGCCGCCGTAGATGCACCTTGTGCGACCCCAATGGTGCGCCGACGGAGCGGCTTACCTCCCGGTCTTGGCTCCCGGTCTTGGCTTGGCGCGAAATAATTTTGTCGAGTCGGCAATTTTTTGTAACTTTGCACGTTATTATTACGAAAAATGAACCGATCTAAGTCAAATATTATATTTCGAGAGCGATTCTCGGAGCCTTTAACAGCATGAAGACGTTGATTTTTAAGCCAGATGGATCTGTCCGCGTCTTGGCCGATTCGGCTGTAGGGCGCAACCGCCAGCCATGGTTCCTGCCCGACTTCGGCTCCGACTGGACCTTCCATTCCGCTCCCGCCCTCCGCATCTCACGCCTGGGAAAGGCTATTCGCCGCGAGTTTGCCCATCGTTATGTCGAAGAGCGTTCGTTGGTATGGATTCCGCTGGCTGCCGACAATCCTGCTGCCGACTATATGGATGGCGCAATAGTTGTGGGCGACTGGAGGCCTCTCGACCCCGAGGGGCTTTCGGATGCTGAGCGAGACGCAATTGTTCGCGCCTCGAAGTATGCGACTCTCAAGCAGGGCGACATTATTGTTTTAGACTGCGACGGCGATTTTGAACCTATAAGGATTAACACTAAAGTAACACTTGAACTGTCCGGTACTACCGTATTGGATATCAACATAAAATAATAGACCAACCTCGTGAAATTTTCAATAATCAAACCTCTCCTCATTTCGCTGATGGTGTTCTTGCTGTCGGTGGTGGCCTTCGGGGCGGATCCTTCCGTTTCCCGCCTTGCCTCCGGCCGCTGGGTGAAGATTCGTGTTGACTCCGCCGGAGTCTACCAACTGACGGCCGATGAACTCTCGGCCCTCGGATTTGATTCGCCTGAGAAGGTCAACGTCTATGGTTTCAACCCGACGTTGCTCCTCTCGCACAGCGCCTCCGTGATTCCCTCCGATATCGACGTTATCCCCTCGATATTCACGTCGGGTAAATTGGTTTTCTACGCAATGGCTAATACAGACCTTGAGCCGGAAATCTGGCGCAACGAGCCGTATAAAGCCTCTGTGAACCAGACCGAAGCCGAGTATCCTACTCCCGCCCAGTTCGAGCATCGCCGCCATATTTACTCTGCCGGCGCCACCTATTTCCTGAGCGATTCCGAGCCGCGACGTTCCGTTCCCGAACTGATTTCGGCCCCCTCCGGCGCTGCCTCGGCTATTGAGACTCATTCGGCCATAATTTTTTATGAGCAGGATACTTATCACTACGGTGTCGGCGGCCTGCTCTTCATGAGCGACCGAATCAGTAACCCTGCCGGCACGGTCACTTATCCTTTCAGCGTCAGGAAGGTCGCTTCCGAGTCTGCCCGCCTGTTGTTTCAGGCTCTTGACTCCTATGGCGGCAAGAAATCGCCGCTGATAGCCTCCTTCTCGCCCGAAATCAAGACTCAGGCAAGCGTCGGAGCCTCACTCCCTATTGTTGCAACGACGGCCACCCACCAGATGGCCGGCCTCTATAGGCGTTTCCAGCAGATTCTGCTCCCCGAAGAGCAGGAGAGCCGCAACTATCAGTTGACCTTTTCGGTCAATCCGGAATTCACCTCGTTCAATGGAGCCGCCATTGACTATTGGGCGCTTGTATATGACCGCCATAATGATCTTTCCGGCGAGTCTGTCCTCCCGATGTGTTTCGACTCCAAGAGGGTAGGAGCCTCGCGCCGCTTTGCGGTCCGCGGCATTTCGGATGCCGACGGAGCCGACTGGCATTTTTGGGACGTTACCTCTCCGCTGAAACCCAAGGAATGTTTGATGAGCAGCGAGGGCGACGGGAGTCTTACCGGCGAGTTTGCTTCGCTTCCGTCCGAATTTGCCGCGGCCTATGTTGTCGCCTTCGATGCCGGCGCAACTTTGCCGTCACCCGAAATCATAGGGACCGTTGAAAATCAGAACCTCCACGGTATGTCGACCCCCGACGCCGTAATCGTGACCTCCTCCGTCTTTTCCGAAGTGGCCGAGGAACTCGCCGGGGTGCATCGCCGCCTCCAGGGTCTCGACGTCAGGGTCGTTGACCAGCAGGATATATTTAATGAGTACGGCTCGGGAAATATCTCGCCCGAGTCCGTGCGCCTCTTCCTTGCCCATTTGAACCGTAAGAATCCCGGGCGCCTTAAAGCCCTGATTCTACTCGGCTCCGCAGTCGTAGACAATGCCCGCGAGGTCTACGAAGGGAGCCCCGCCGTCGTGACCGCCCAAAATGAATGTCACGACGACGATACCTACGAGGTGCGCAGTTTCTTCTCCGATACCTTCTACGGGCGATTCTCCGAGCCTAACACCTCCGGAAACTGGGGTGTCCGCCATACTTTCTATCAGGTCCACGGCAATGATATGGACATAGCCGTTGGCCGTATCCCTCTTTCCTCGCCCGCCGAAATTCGCGACTATATCGCGAAGGTTGAGGAGTATATTTCCACGCCTCCCACTTCCCCCGCGCCCGTGACCTACATCGTCGCCTCCGACTATGAGGGCACCGCTGGCGCCGCAATGCACTATATCGACTCCGAAAACGTAGCCAAACCCCTCTCTGACCGTTTCGGCAAGGAGTTCACCCTTGTGCGCCCCGCCTCTAACTTCCTGAGCAACACTAACAATAAATTCTCGCGCGCTATCACTATCAAGACTCTGCGCGAAAGCGGCGCCAACCTGATGCTCTATTTCGGCCACGGCCGTCCGGATGCTTTAGGCTACGTCAAGGGCGATTACTATATTGACCTTGTCGACGTTGAGTCCTATTCTTCGCCCGGAAAATACCCGTTTATGTTCCTCGGCTCCTGCAACGTAGGGCGCAGCGACGTCAATCCCCGCAATATATGCGCGCAGTTCCTCAAGAGCGAACATGGCGGGGCCATAGGCATGGTTGCTGCAACCCGCGAGGTTTTCCAGCAGGAAAACACCGTCATTGGCCTGCAGTTTGTCAAGGAATATGATGCAGCGGCCGACGGCACCACCTGGGGCGAAGTCTATCGCCGCGCCCAGTCGAAGGCCGTTGCCGGCGCCGCTACCAACCGGCGCACAATGTTGAACCATCTCTGCTACTCCTTCCTTGGTGACCCCCTCATTCCAATATATAAGGCGGAAAAGAAGGTTAACATTGAAAGGCTGAATTCCGATAATCAGACGGTTTATGTCAATGGTGCTAACCTCGTTGAGGGCTCAATCATGAACGCCGACGGTTCGGTTGACTCCGAATTTAACGGCTCGGTACTTCTCAACCTTTTTGACGTTCCTATCGTGCGCAAGAATCTTGTAGCCAAGGGCACTTCGATTGATTCCGAATATCTCGCTTCGATTACTGAAGATAACGTTCTTATCCGAAGCATCCGGGCCAACGTTAAGAACGGCAAGTTCTCCGTCGAGTTCAACGCTCCGCGCATCTTCTCTTCGGGCAATCAGCGCCTCCAGGCTTATGCCTTCACTTCCGATGGCGCTTCACGAGCCGTTGGCTATCTTGGCGCCTTGACTTCGACCGACGAACATGACGTTCAACCCGCCGCCTCGCGCGGCGACCTGAAGATTCGCTCTCTGGTGGCCGACAATGCTTCGTTTGACAGTTCGGCTGAAGGCGGAGTGATGATTACAGCCGATATTTACTCTCCCAACGGACTTGGTCCCAACGGTTTGCTTGGCTCTTCAATACGCTTTGCTGTCGACGGGATGGCACGCTCCGAGGCCTCGCAGATGATTACTTTTGAGGGCAACGACATCTTCCGCCTGGTTTACCCGATTCCGACTATGTCTCCCGGACGCCATACGGTTGAACTCCTCGTGACAGACGAAACCGGCGCCTCCGACTATTCCGAACTCGAATTTGCCTTCAATGATGCTCCTAAGGTCGACATTTGGGCTGAATCGCCCGAGGCCGGTGTTCTCGAAGTCAATACTTCTGCCGATAAGTCGCTCAAATCCCGCGTGGTGGTCGAGACGCTCGACGGAACTCTCGTTCGCCGCCTCGATGCCTCTTCCTTCCCCGTCAGACTGACCGATATGCCCGCCGGAGTTTATCGCGTCTACACCCAACATTCGTCTGACCATTACCATACCTCCTCGCCTAAGACCGAAGTCTTCATTGACTGAACTTTTAGGCCTCTTAAAGTGTTAAATAATTGCAAGGAAACTTAAAACCTCCCTGCGATTATTTAATTTTTTGAAAGAAACTTACTTCAACCTATTTATTTATGTTAATGTTCAGGACCGTTAAATCCCTCCTCTTGTTGGCCGTCGTGGCTATGGCGCCCGGAGTTCTCTCCGCTGCCGAAGCCACGGTGGCCAACATTGACATTTACGGCGACGCGGCGGCTCCTGCAATCCCCGACACTATTCTCGACGAGCAGCAGCGCCGCGCAATTATTTATCATCGCCCGACGCTTATCCAGAAGATATATCGCTACTTTGCCGAGTCAAACGATGTCAAACCCGCCAAGAAGTTCGATTTCAGCGTTATCGGCGGTCCTTATTACAGCAGTGACACCAAACTCGGAATCGGCATTGTGGCCGCCGGGCTCTATCGCCGTAATCTTAACGATACCGTCAATCCGGCGGGCCAGGTCAACATTTATGGCGACCTTTCGATTACAAAGTATTATAAAGTCGGTATTCGCGGCTCGCAGTTTTTCTCCGGCAGCAAGTATCGTCTGGCCTACGACCTTTCGTTCGAGTCTATGCCCGATAAGTTCTGGGGTATCGGTTACGCCGAGGCTTCCAAGAACTCGAATATGACCTCCTATAAGCGCTGGCATGGCCAACTCGACGCCTCCTTCCTGATAAACCTCGGGCATCCAGGTTTTTATCTCGGTCCGCGTGTCCTGATTGACTATCTCGACGGCAAGAATATCAAGAAACCCGAACTCTGGGACTTCCAGAAGTCGAAAACCTTCACCGACGCTCTTGGCTTCGCCGTCGAGTATGATTCGCGTGACAATGTTTTCAACGCCTACAAGGGAGTTTACGCGCGCCTCGATCAACTTTTTGCTCCTCGTTTTATCGGCAATAAATATGCGTTCTCCTCAACCGAACTGACTGTTTCCTACTACCGCCAACTATGGAAAACCGGCGTACTCGCCGGCCGCTTCCATACGCGTCTGACCTACGGGAATACCCCCTGGGGGCTTATGTCTAAACTTGGCGGAAGTTACACTATGAGAGGCTATTGGGAGGGCCGCTATAACGATAAGTGTGCGGCCGACCTGACCCTCGAACTCCGCCAGCACCTCTTCGGCCGTTTCGGTGCCGTCGTTTGGGGTGGAGTGGGCGAGGTCTTCGCAAAGCCTCATCAGTTTTTTAACTCACATCTGCTGTGGAACGCCGGCGTCGGTGTGCGCTGGGAGTTCAAACATCGTGTCAACGTGCGTGTTGACTACGGTTTCGGACAGCACGAAAACGGACTAATTTTCAGCATAAATGAAGCATTTTAATTCATCACTCAAGAAAAAAAGCAAATCTCGCAAAGCATCTGATGTAAACCCTGATCGCCGGACCCTCCCGGCCTTCCTGATGTGGGCGGTCCCCGTGGTCCTGGCTATCCCTTCCGTGGCTCTATCGATTATGGGCCACTATTCCGTGGCTGCCTCTCTGGCTCAGATTCTCCTCCCCTTGGGCGTCATTCTTTTTCTGATGGCTTGCTGGCGCAGGGTGGGGGTAACTACCTTCTGCTTCATTCCGCTGATGATTCTCGCTGCATTTCAGATTGTGCTTCTCTTCCTCTATGCCGACGGCTCGATTATCGGCGTAGATATGTTTCTTAATGTGCTGACTACCAATAGTTCCGAAGCCCTTGAACTGCTTGGAAACCTCTGGCCAGCAATCCTCGCCGTTGTTGTTGTCTTCCTTCCCGTGCTGATAATTGCCGGGGTGGTCACTCATCGCCGCTGGGGCGTTGACCGTCCCCGTCGCCGCGTCGCTGCCTTCACCGGATGTCTGATTGCCGCCTCCGGTACCCTCGCGCTGGCTACCATCCTCGCCTCCGACCGAGCCTATAAAATCGACGAAGACCTCTATCCCGTCAACGTCTGCTCAAATATGGTTGAGGCAATCCACCGCAGCCACGATACCCGCGATTACTATAAAGATTCCGCTCCCTATGCCTTCAACGTCGTGACCTCACGCCCCGATTCGCTCCGCGAGGTCTACATCGCTGTAGTGGGCGAGACTTCGCGCGCCGACAACTGGCAACTCTTTGGCTACGACCGTTATACTACCCCATATCTCTGTTCCCTCGGCGACTCGGCCGTTGCCGCCTATGGCAAGACTCTTTCCGAAAGCAATACAACCCACAAGGCTGTACCCCTCCTTCTTTCGACTCTCACTTCCGAAAACTTCGGCAAGAATATCAACCGCACAAAGTCCGTAATTACCGCCTTCAAGGAGGCCGGATATTCTACCGACTTCATATCCATGCAGGCCCGCAACCATAGTTATATCGACTTCTTTGCCTTCGAGGCCGACTCGACCGTCTTCCTGCGCGAGCCCGAACCAGGAATAATCAACGCCTCGGTTTCCGATATTGACGCCCTCCCGCTTGTAGACTCCATTATTGCCAATGGCCGGGGCAAGCAACTCATTGTGCTCCACCTCTATGGTTCCCACTTCAACTATTGTGACCGCTATCCCCGCGAGCAGGCCTACTTCCTTCCGGACCTCTATGACGAAGCCAACATAAATAACCGAGGACGCCTTGTCAACGCCTACGATAACTCTATCCGCCAGACTGATCATCTGTTATTTGAACTGATGGCTCGAATTGACTCTATCGGTTGCCCCGGCGGACTGATCTTCTCCTCTGACCATGGAGAAGATATCTACGACGACGCCCGTCATCGCTTCCTCCACGCCTCGCCGACCCCCACTTTCCTCCAGTTGCATGTGCCATTTCTTGTGCATCTGACTCCGTCGCTTCGCAGTTCTAACCCAGAGCTATGGGCCGCCGCAAAAGCAAATGAACAGAAGCAGGTTAGTTCTTCGGCAAGTTTCACTCCGACTCTCTTGTCGCTCGCCGGGTTGCAAACCGACAAGGCCGACTATTCCAAAGCCCTTACTTCGTCAGACTATACCGCTCCTGAGCAACGTGTTTTCCTTAATGACCTGAATCGCGCGGAAACCCTTGAAGATGCCGGGTTTGCTCACGAAGACTTCACCCGCCTTTCCGCCCTTTGAAAATAGAAAGGCGAACTCAGGTTCACGGTCAGGAAAAGCCCCTTTGGAGCCTCTTGGAAATCGGCTCATCCCACGTCGCTATATTGGGAGGTGCCGATCTCCGAGCGGCACCAGTTGCGAAAAAAATCTCCACCGAACAAACTCGATGGAGATTTATAATTGATATATCGAAAAGGTTAATCGTCTATTGTTATTACACCGCGTATATAACCGGAAGAATTAGACCTTAAATTTCCGCCGGGATTATTGTCGTGTAAAAATATTACGTAATTGGAACTGCTGCCAGCAGCAGTTTTTGTTAAATAATAATAAGAACCCCAGCCATCTGATAAGGTGAATTTGTTTCCACCAAAATAGTCTAACTTTGAATTTATATCTTGATACATCATACTGATTACTTCGGCTTGCTCCTTTGTAGGTAGTACGTCTTCATATAATGCCATTGCTGTATCCTTCGTAACTGATCCGTATTGCTCATCGTGTAGTTTAATGATGAACTTCTGGTCTCCAATAAATATGGCGAGTCCTTCAATTTCATCATATTGACTTAAGTCGTCATTATCAGTAATGAAGTATCGTACATTATCCTTTTTTACTGCTAAGGTTAAATTTCTCACATCTTTCCATTGAATGGGAGAATCATTTAATGCTGTAATTCCGCGTATATAACCGGAAGAATTAGACCTTAAATTTCCGCCGGGATTATTGTCGTGTAAAAATATTACGTAATTGGAACTGCTGTCAGCAGCAGTTTTTGTTAAATAATAATAAGAACCCCAGCCATCTGACAAGGTGAATTTACTCCATCCAAGTGAGCTTAATGTTGAGTTTATGTCTTGATATCTTGCGCTGATAACTGTGGCTTGATCTTTATCGGGAAGTACATCTGCATAGTATTGCATTGCATAGTCTTTGTAAACGCTGTTACTGTTTAAGATGTAAGGTGAGATGATGAAGTTGCCGGTGCGTGCCAGAACCGTCAGGCCTTCGACGGTTGCGTCTTTGAGGTTGGCGTTTTGGTATTGCTCGGGAGTCAGGAAGTAGCGGGTGTTGTCTTTCCAGATTGCTACCGATAGGTCCTTCGGAGTAGTGGAGTAGATAGTGGTTTCGCTCTTGTTAGGCGTTTCCGGATCTTCGGGGTCAAGTGACATTCCGGAAGCCTCATAGAGGGTTTTGATAAAGCCTTTGGCGTTTGACTGCGCGGTGGCGAACTGGTCGGCAAGTGAACTTGAGCAGTCGAGCACAAGCATAATAGCAGCCGAACTGCGCTCTGTCTGAATCTCAGAGTTCTCTTTTTTGTTGAACTCAGAGTTAATCTGCCATGAAGAGTTTGAGGTAATGAAGGTCCATTCGTCGGTAAATTCGCTCTTTATAAGCACGTTATCGTCGGTGTGGACTCCTTCAAAAGTAAAGTTTACGAAAATGTCGTTAACCGTACCTTTTACCGAAGTACCTGAGGTTGATTTCAGGCCTACATACGTGATGTTGTCAAGCGATTTATTTTTAAGGTTAAAAGTACCTTCAATGTATAGGTTTGATTTCTCGCCGGCGTTAACGTTATCGAAAGTAAAGCGGACAAGAGTTCCGTTAGAAACACCGGGCATCTCCAGGTTGATTGTCTGCACATAGTTGCTCTGTGAGAGTTGTTCGGCAATTTCCTGGAACTTGGCGTTTACTTCGGCCATACTGGTAACTTCAGTAGCATTTTCGGGAGTAGAAGCAAGTTTCTGCAGATTCTCATTAAACTTCTGAATATCAGCAACGTCACTGCCGCGCACACCGATACTGTAAGCCGAGATATTTTGACCGGCAACGGTCTGCGTCTTGATGCGTTTGTTTAGGGCGTCGAGATATTCCGTGTCATCTTCATATTTGTCGTTCTTCATCATTGACCCTTGGTCCAGACCGTCGGTAAAGGTCACGAGGGCAACGTTCGAGAGGTCCGACGGATATTGAGTTGACTGCATAGCGTCAAGTGCCTGTTCGACTGAATAGTAGAGAAGAGTACCATTCTGCATCGAGAGGCCGTCGATAAATCCGTTGAAGCCGCTGATTGAAGTTTCGTCAAGACGCAAAACCGGATATTCATAGACGCTGCGGTTGAACCCGTAGATTCCAAGGTAGATACCGCTCTCCATGCCGTTGTCAGGCAGGGTGGCTGCTACCGAGGTGGTGTAACCGCTTTCGATTCCGTCAACCGTGGCCGTTACACGATAGTAGTTTGAACCGCGCAGAGGGGAGTTATCCGTATATGTTGTTGTCTTCAAATCCTTGGCAAGCAAGGTGAAGTTCACGTTGTCGGGCGAGCGGAAAATGCTATAGGTTGCGCCCTCAACTGCAGCCCAGTTGATGGTGATTGAGGTGCCTGAAACTGAGGCTCCTACTTCGGCGGGTGCGCCTACGAGGTCATCGATTTGGATGTAGTCAACGTCAGAGGCGTTAAACTCGCTGACTACGTTGCCATTGCTGAAAATCTTGATGACTTTCTCCTGACGGGCAAAGGCGAAAAGTGATAGGGCGCTCACGGCTGAAATCATGAGGCCTTTAAGAAGTAAATTTCTTTTTTTCATATTTCTGATTTGAGGCTGATTTTACTTTACGAATTTGAGTGATTGGCTGAAATCCTTGCCTACGGCAACGGCAACATAAGCACCTGAGCCGAGCGATTCAACTGCGAGGCTTTCACCGGGACGGAGTTCGCCATGCAAGATGAGCGTTCCGTTCATGTTGAATACTCCTACGCTGAATGTCTCGTCGCAACCGTCGGCTGTCAGTGTCAGCGAACGGTCTGACCGAGAGTAGGTTAGTTGAATCGGACTTTCGCCGGCAATCTCGTCGATTGCTGATTCTACTGTGGGTTCGGCATCGCCCACTTTGAAGCGATTATAGGCCGAGTAAAGAATTTCAAGAGGGGCATCGGAACTGCTTGAGTTTGAGAGCGTCATTGACTCCTCGCCAAACGCAATGCGGTTAAATTTCATTAGGTCAACCGCATAATCCGTGCCTCCGCTGCCTGAGAGAATCAGACATGGTTTCTGTTCCGCAAAGACAGAACTCAGTCCGAGCAGAAGGGAAACAATTGTTGCGCCTTTTCGTAAGAACATAACAAAAGCACTGCCGCCGGGTCATCCTCATTGGCGTTGATTGGTTTAAAATTAGATAAAAGAAAAGCGTGACGACCGGTACCTGCTGCTCGTTCCACATTCTGAGGCACTGGACTTGGCCCATCATCGTTGAACGAGCAAACAACGCAGAGGCCTCACGCAGAATATGTAAACAAGCACCGACTGACTATAAGTCAGCGGTGGAATAAACATATCCACAAGGCATCTACTGTGCTGCTTCATTCATGACGATGATCGTGAAAGTGTCCAGTTTTCAGAATGTCATGAAAGAGCGTTTCAGTAAACGCATTTCTAAATAAATATGTTAGCAAAACCCTCCCGCTTTGACCCGCGACCGGGCCTCTGCGTTGCGGTCTTGCTCCGCAAAGTTACGGATTATAAATGAAAAATGAAAATCTCGGCGAGAAATTAACAAATAGAATCTAAAACAACCGGGAATACCCACGCGCCTACGCGTGGCATATTTAAATAGCAAATCCGCATGAGGCCATGCGGATTTGAAAAAAGGTTCTTCTTATCGGAAGCGGGAGAAGTAGGTTTGGAGCGCTTGGTTGGCAGCAGTGAAGGAACTGAGGCGGTTGTTGAGGACCGCTTGCTCGAGGCCGGTCAGCAGACGCTCAATTTCCGGGTCGCGATAGAAGTGAGAGCGCAAATGTTCGTCGATTGTTTCGCGCATCCAGTAGCGGGCCTGCTGTCGCCGCCGCTCCTCGAAGTAGCCGTTGGCGTCAACGAAGGCGAAATAGCGGTCAATCATATCCCAAACCTCCGGGATGCCGAGTTCAAAGTAGCCGGAGTAGGTCAGCACTTCGGGTTGCCAGCCGGAAGCCGTCGGCGGGAAGAGGTGGAGCGCCGAGCGGAATTGTGCCTGAGCCAATTGCGCGCGCTGAATGTTGTCGCCGTCGGCCTTGTTGA
>CAYUGU010000067.1:0-11368 GCA_964444345.1 uncultured Bacteroides sp. | reverse complement strand
GTGCGGGTAGCGAAGTCGATTACCTCCTCGGGGTTGGTGTAGGTGTGGTGGTCGGAGGATACCTCGTCCTCAACGCCGGCGAGCACGCCGAGCTCACCTTCTACGGTTACGTCGTACTGGTGGGCGTAGTCTACAACTTTCTTGGTGAGGGCCACGTTCTCCTCGTAGGGGAGGTGAGAGCCGTCGATCATCACTGAAGAGAAGCCGTTGTCGATGCAGCTCTTGCAGAGCTCGAAAGAGTCACCGTGGTCGAGGTGAAGCACAATCTGGGGATGCTCCCAGCCGAGAGACTTCGCATACTCAACGGCACCCTGTGCCATGTAGCGGAGCAGGATGGGGTTGGCATAGTTGCGGGCACCCTTCGATACCTGAAGGATAACGGGTGACTTGGTGTCGGCAGCGGCCTTGATGATGGCCTGGAGCTGCTCCATGTTGTTGAAGTTGAACGCGGGGATTGCATAACCGCCGTGAACGGCCTTGGCAAACATCTCTTTGGTGTTTACGAGGCCTAAGCTTTTATAGTCTACCATTTTTGTAATTGATTATGGGTAATTAATATACACATAGCGTCCCGGGAGATTGCGCCCTCGGAGGCGCACCGCCCGGTGTTCCGTCTGCAAATATAACAAATTTTCGCCACCCCACCAACTTTTCGCCCCCTATATTCCTTAAAAAAGTCGTGTTCGACTCCCCTAAAGGCTTTGGTTCAGCTGGCACTCACAAGTCACATCGACGATGGCGAGATGAAATCCGGGTAGCGGGCCCCCGTTATCGTGGCGGTCCTTGATGCGGTATCACTCGAGCCCGGTCAAGAACGTCATCAAATTATCCTCCGAGTCGAGACCCATTTTCTGCTTGATGCGCCATTTGGTTTGCCACACTGACTCTATCTTGACGTTCATCACCTGAGCGATCCGCTGATCATCAAGCCCCATCTTCATGTAGCAGCACATCTGGAGCTGTTTCTTTGTAAGAGACGGGTATTTGGATTTCAGATTGTCTTCAAATCTGGGATGTAGCCTCGAAAAATATTCGGCGAAGTTGCTCCAGTCGGTAGAATCGGTCATATTCATCTTCAAGGCCGTGAGCAACTGCTGGGCTTGCTTGACGGATATGTTCCCTTCTTCCTGAGAGGAGGCTATGCGCTTGCCCATATCCTTTAGGCGATTCTCTTTTTCGGTAACAGACAGCATGGTGACGGCAGCCTTACGATAACTTTTGTCGCGTTCCTTCCTTGCGAGTCTCATCAGAGTCTTGAGCCGGGCCGAACGCATAACGAGCATAATGATCACAAGGGCCACTATCAGCCCCGAGGCAAGCACCCCCACTGTCCATTTCAATTGTGTCTCTTTCTTCTGCTGTTCTGTCTGTTTTTTGTGATTTGCCATGTCTTGACTGTATCTCATCCTGGCAAATGCCACAGGATTGGTTTCGACCCTTGCGGAATCCTCACACTCCTTCATCTTTTTGTAATAATTCAGGGCTTCCTTGAATTTCCCCTCTTGTTCCCTGAGCAGATATATGGCTCCGAAAATTTCCGCGCGGTGGGAGTAGTCATTGACCGATGCCAAGTTAGACAGAGCGCGTTCGGCATAGACACTGGCCGAATCAATTCTGTTCTCCGCGAGATACTCCTTGGCCAACATTGCTTCAATCAAGGCTCTCACATTGTCCATCTCAGGCTTCGAACCGATTTTGCCATATGCTTCATGGAGGTAGGACGGCTCACCGAGAAAACTGTAGGCGTTTACCAGGAGTACGGTCATAAATCTGACATTGTCCTCAAATATCCTTTCCCCGAGTAAGTCACGGATAAGTTGATTTCTTGACACGGTGTCTCCCAGATTGTCATAAATCACCATCCGGTTCACCCGGTTCTTGACGCATGTCTCCTGATACCCGATCCTGCTCAGTATGCTGTCGGCTCTGAGCGATGTGGCCAAAGCCGACTGGTAATCCTCAATATTGTTGTACCTATTGGACAGGGCTATCAGATTCATGGCCATGCTCACGCTGTCGGCGGCCTTCTCGAAATAAACAATATTATTTATTATGTTTAATTGTGCCTCTATGCCTTTCTGTTCATGGATGTATTCTTTTCTCGACAGCAGCCGGTTGTAGAGATACGGATCAGACAGTGAATCAACATCGCGTTGCAGACGGTCGAGCAATGTTGAGGCCGAATCATTTTCAAACTTTAGAAAAAGTATGCCGACCTTGAACAGTCCGATTCTCCCCTTCAAATTCAGACTTTCCGGATAACGTTTCGAGGCCGATGTGAGCTTGTCGAGAATCATTGCAGCCGAATCGGCATTCTCATCGTTGATTATTGTCCTCTCTATTGCCAAGGTCAGTGAGTCGACTTCCCCCGATACTTTCCGCCAGCCATAAGGCGACAGGTGTTGCTGACGGTCGCAACCGCCCGACAGCCCCGTTATTATAAGCGCGATCAGGCCGCAGATTATCCGCGTTGTCCGGTTTAACCTGCGGAGATTTTTTATAATATTTAGTGAATCTTTGCAACACATAATCAACGGCTTGGTTCGTGGCTCCCCGGTATCCGGTGGCCACGAACGTATCTTATGAGGAAAAACGGACTTTAATGCGCAAAGGTAACAAAAAATTATGAATTCTCAAGTATTCAGGCAGTTCCAATGTTCAGTAGAGGGTTGGAAAAGAATTGTAGAGGGATTGTAGAGTGGTGAAATTTGGTGAAATGCGGGTGTCAATACTAATTTAGCGCCCAGAATTTACAATCAAATTTAAAAGCACAATAACATGAAACGAATTATTACTTCACTCCTTTGCGCAGTTGTCAGCATCGGCGCGATGGCACATGAAATCCCCTATGAGGTGGTAGGCAATCCCCCTGCTGGCGCAAAGGGCAGCTTCTCAAGAATGCCCGGCATTGAAAGGAAGGCAGCGAATACCAGGGCCTCCGGTGAAGACGTCCTCAAGGTCAATTTTGTCCTTGATGACAGCAAGGGGCAGTACGTCGGCTATTGCATCGCGGTCCCCACGGATGCTGCCGAGGAGGGTTACATCAACTCCGTGAGGGTGGATTACACCCATTACGCCTTTGAGGTTCCGGAAGGCACTTATGACATCATGGCTATCGTGTGTGAGGAAGAGGCCGCAGAACGAGTTGTCCTAATCAAGGAGGATTTCGAGTATTCGGGCGAAAATTCCTCATTGGATTTCGATGTGGCATCTGCAACATATACCACCCGTATCTCGCACACTGATTCGTTCGGAACCAAACTGACCCTGCCTTCGCTCACCGAACCCTATAACTGCACATGCGGGGAGTTTTACGATTATGTGACGCATAATGGCATCCTGTGCTGGGTGGGAGGGACGCTCGCATATATGGAATGCAATTACATAATGTCGACCAACAATCCCGACAGCCGTTTCTCAATAATACGCGCCGATATCGTCGGTGCGGAAACCGAATCGGCGAGCATGTTGATTCCCGTTGATTTCCATAAGGACGTCTGTGGCCCGACTTCTTCAGAAGGCTGGCAGGTACAGGAAAACGAGTTTGTGACAACCCCCTTCATGCAGGCGTTTGAGACAAAGTATCCTAATGATATGTATACATATCTGGTGCGTGCGTATATTATCAACGACAACTGGTGGGGCACATCCGGCGTCGGGATCTTCGACATGCACTGTAATGGCACCCGCGTTGCTATCTGGGCACCCGAGGAGTATGACGGCATCCTGAAAGTGGCCTCGACACAGATCAGCAATGATTTCTACGGTGATGACGGATGCGTGCAAGGCATGTTCCTGATGAGAGGTGAGAATAGTCTGACACAGATTGGAATTAACACGCCGATGGGGGAAAGAAGACAGCTTTTTATCACCTCTTCCGGAAAAACGTCGATAACTCATCAATTCAGCCGATACTCCGGGACCCCCCAGCCGGGCATCAGGGGTAACGCAACACCTCTGCTTTTAGCCTCGACAGCACCTAACAAGTTCTTCTATACCTACAAGGGCCGTTTTGGTGAGGATCTCAGCTTAGACTCGTTTGATATTCTGGATTCATTTGACAACGAACAAGTGCTGGAACAATTAGGAGGCAACCCGAGTAGAATCAAGATTTATGCCGACGGCAATCTCATATGCTCCTCACGTCATGACCTTCCCTGGGGTGTGAATTGGGTGGACGGCGCAGAGAACAAAGCTGAAATAGAAATGGATAACGTCCTCATAGACAATGCTATTCCCGGCAAGAATACGGCCACCATCGTTTGGAATGCAGATAAAGGCAATGGCTTCGCCCCCACTTTCACCAGCATGCAGTTCCGTGACAAGGAAGACAACATAACCGACCGCTTTGAGGAGGCACAGGACGGTGTGCTTGAGTTCACCGTGGGCGATATGGCTCTGAAGATTAACGAGGAAGAGAGTGTCTACTATTTTGATATTGAAGAAGTAAAATCCGTCAGTGCCGAGTACGCCCCGCACGGCAGTGAGGAGTTCTCGCCCATCGATGTGCAGGAAATTCCTGAATTGTTCTTCTCGCCCGGCTACGGATATTTCTTCAGGGGCACGCTCGCTTCAGTTGACCGCAAGGCTATGGATGGATGGTTCGACCTGCGCCTTAGGGCCAACGACAAGGATGGTGCCTATATCGAACAGGTTATCTCGCCCGCTTTCAAGATTTCCTCTCTCGCAGGGGTTGACAATATAAAGTCTGACTCCGAAATGGGATATGAAATCAGCGGGAACAACATCCTGGTTACAACGGGAACGAAAATCTTCACACTTGACGGTAAGGAATGCACAGGTCGGAATCTTGAACATGGCCTTTACATAATCGCCAAAGGCTCAAGGACCGTAAAAATTCTATTGTAAAATAAAAAGCGACGGATTCCATGCAGGGTTGCCTCAATCCTGCATGGAATCACATCGTCTAAACCCCATTCATCACCCTCCTCAATTTAGCCCTGCTATTCCTATCTGCCAGGCGTCGATGTTGTTGGTGGCCGAGGAGTAGTTGGCGCCTATCTTGATGATTTGTTTGCCGGAGGTGAGGAAGGGTAGTGCATACTCTTTTTCGTTTATCTGCTCCAGGGCTTTTTGGGCGGTCCCATCGGTTTTCAGCTCGAATATATAGATGAAGCGGTTGGTGCTCAACAGCATGTCCATCCGCGCATTGCACGTCTGGTGCTCGGCCAACGGTTCGAAACCGAGAGCCCGCAGCATCAGGAACAGACAGCTCTGGAAGTATTTCTCCCGCTTGTCCAATTCAGTCAATCCATATGGATTGCCATGAAGGAAGGTTTTCAGCTCCTCCATGAAGGCTTCGGCGTCACCCTTGATAATGTATCTGCGCATCCGGATGCAGACCTCGGTTGTTTTCTCTGACTCATACCCTGAATAAATCGGCAGGAGGGCTTCGGTGAAGCTCTTGGCGACCTCGAGATTGGGGAGGCCGAGTGTGAAGACGCCTAATTCGTCCTCGTAGCCCTTGATGGTGATGTAGCCGCTTTCGAAAAGCAACGACACCGGATTCTTAAGATAGGATTCCTTGGCCGAAAGATCGATTGCAAGTGTCTCGATGCAATCGAGCGACGGCATGTAAAAATTGTCCCGCTTGAGGATCTCGAGGAGGTAAGTCGGAGTCGCCGACTGAAACCAATAGTTATCAATAAAGCTATTCTTAAGGGCCCGAAGTATGCTGAAGGGATTGTAGATGTCCGGACATTTCCTGGCAAAGTGGTAGCCGTCGTAGTTCTCCTTGAGTTGAGACAGAATCTCTTTTTTATCCACATTCTTCGCATCGGCAAAATGCTGTATGCCGGTATGAAATGTATCAAGAAGCTCCTGCTCAGTGATGCCACATATAGCGGCATAATCGTCCACTAAAGAAATGTCTTCGAGGTGATTGGCCCCACTGAAAAGGCTCGTGTGGCTGAATCGGGAAATCCCCGTCACAAAAGCAAATGTGATATACTCATCTGCATTTTTAAGAACAGTAAAGAAAGACTTGAGCGTCTGCCTGAAATAGGAATTCAGTTCTGCTTGCTCGGGATTTATCGTGTCAAGAAGCGGTGAATCGTACTCGTCGACAAGTATGGCAACTTTCTGGCCGGTCTGTTCCCAGGCTTTTCTGATGATGGCGGTAAAACGGTCGGAGAAGTCACCTTCGGCTTCCGGAATGCCATAAGTCTTCTCATACCCCGCCAGGGTGACATGAAGGTATTTGTCAAGATTTTCTTTAGCGGTGGCCCTGACGGCATTGAATGAGAACTTGACTATCGGCTTAGGGGCCCAGTCAACATCGTCAGTGTCAAGGAAAAGCCCTTTGAAAAGGTCTCGACGACCCTCGAAATAGGCTTGAAGGGTCGAGAGGAACAGGCTTTTACCAAATCGACGCGGGCGACTGAGGAAATAATACTTGCCGGTATCGATCATCTTTTTGACATACATAGTCTTGTCTACATATGCATATCCTCCTGAGATAATCTCGGAGAAACTCTGTATGCCAATGGGATATTTTATTTCCTGCGCCATGAAATTTAATATTATGTACCTTAATCCGGAGTTGGGTGGGTTACTCGCCGAGGGTGGAGCGGAGCTCCTCGAGGCATTTGGTGATCTCGGTGTCGGTCTTGAAGAGACGCTCCTTGCAGAATTTAAGCAGCTCGAGGGCACGCGCGGTGTAGCCCGAGAGCGAGTCGATGTCGCACTGGTCTGACTCCATGCGCCCTAAAATCTGCTCGAGTTCGGTGATGGCTGCCTTGTATGTTGCGGGTGTTTCCATTTTCGGTGTTTCCATTATGTCGGGATCGTTTAATTATATCGATGGTAAATTAATATTGAGGATGAGGCCGGTGAGAATCAAAAGCTACTTGCGTTTGACCACGGAGGTTATCCGGCCCGATGCAAGGGTGGTCTCGAGAACCGTGCCGTCGGGCAATGCCGCGGGGTCGGTGACCGCGTGGCCGTCGACACGTGTGATGCTGTAGCCTCGACGCAGGGTGTTCTCCGGGCTGAGCAGGCGCAGCATGTCGTCGAGACGTTGCAGTCGCATCTTCTCGCGCTCCGTGATAGCTTGCGCATCGGTCAAGAGGCGACTGGCGAGTCGGTCAAGGCGCGTGTTGGCGTCGGCGAGGCCCGTAGCCGTGTCGCGTTCGAGGCGCGAGGCGTAACGGGTCAGCTCCATGCGGCCACGCATGAGCCTGTCGCGCACCAGGGCAGGTATCGACTGCGACAGGCGCGAGAGCTCCATCTTCCTCTCCATGAGGCGTGCGTTGGCTAGCGCGGGAATGGTCTGCCGCAGGTTGGTGAGCCTGATATGCTCGCCGCGCATTGCGTCCGAGCCGTAGCGGGCAATTCGCGTCACTGCGTCGTAGGCTCTCGCATAGGCAGTTCGGAGCGATTCAATCAGCCATGCGGCCACGGCGGTCGGCGTCTTGCAGCGGATGCATGCTATCTCGTCGAGCACGTTGCGGTCGCGCTCATGCCCGATGCCCACGGCCACCGGGATTGGGAACGTTGCCACGCGGCGTGCCAGGTCGAGGTTGTCAAACCCGTTGAGGTCGGACGTCGAGCCTCCACCGCGGATTATCACCACCAAGTCCCAGAAATCAATCATCGTCTCGATGGTGTCGAGTGCCGCCATCACGGAGGGGGCCGTGCGGTCGCCCTGCATCACGGCTGGGAACAACATGGGGTAGAACCTAAACCCCTCGCTATTGCGTTCGAGCTGGTCGGTGAAGTCGCCGTAGCCCGCCGCGCCGGCAGCCGATATGATGGCGATGCGCTGGGGCGCCACCGGCACCTCCAAGTTTCGGTTGAAGTCGAGCACTCCCTCGGCGCGCAGACGGTTCAGGATCTCCTGACGCAGGCGTTCGAGGTCGCCCTGTGTGAAGCTCGGGTCGATGTCGTTGATGGTGAAAGAGAGACCATAGAGATTGTGATGCGTGGCCGTGCCGCGCACCCTCACCTTCAGTCCCGAGGCAAGGTCCTGATTGGTGGCCTCAAAGAACTTGCGGCGCAGGGTATAGAGCGTGTTGCTCCATATCATGGCGCGCAACTTGGCCTGCGTGCGTCCGGCGGTATCCTTCTCGATAAGCTCCATGTAGCAGTGGCCGCCCACGACGCGCAGGTCGGAAAACTCAGCCGTCACCCACACATTGCTCGTGCGGGGATTGCTGCGTATGGCGTCACCGATGAGCGTCTGGAACTGCGAGAGCGTCAGGGTAGGCTGCGCAGGCGGGAAACCTGTCTGGAATTGACTCTGCATGGTCTTAGGCGATGATTCTTAGTCGTTAATCTCGGCTATACGCACCAGAGCTCCCGTGGCAGGATTGAAAGTGGCCATTGAGCGCGCCTTCTTGTCGCTGAAGAGGGTAGGGGCGAGGCCGAACTGCACGCCGAGCTGCGCACATTCGATCTGGTCGCTCCAGAGCGTCGCGCCCATGTGGGTGAGTGTCAGCTTGCAGGTGCCCGGCAGGTTGTAGATCACGGCATCCTTGGGCAGTTTCTTCGTCTCCCCCTTGGCATCGACGGGAAGCTCCGGCTCCGAGACGGTCTTCATGGTGATATATACAGGCTCTCCCGAATAGTCATCGGCATCGACGAATCCGGAGAAATCCGACATCCGGAAAAGTATGGTGCGCCCATCCTCGTCGGGGGTGTAGGTGAACGTGCGGGTCACTGTGCGCTGTTCGGTGGTGCCGGTGAAAGCGGCCGTCATCGCGGCTTCCTGATGAGCGAGCGAGGAGAGCATGAGCTCGAGCTGGCGCCCATCGGAGGGCATCGACTCGGCAGTGCCGCGTGTGAGCGATGTCTTGGCATCACGCACCTCCATGAGGCTCTCCGAGAGCAGCTGAGCCTGCTTGGCCGATGACTGCGAGGCGAGGAAATCCTCGTTGACATACTGCAGGTAGTCGCGCACTGTCACCTTGCCGTCGGCCTCGGTGTCGGCAGCCGGTGTCGGCAGCACGGGCGCGTCGGTATCGGTGTTGATGCCTAACAGCATCCCGTCGTCGGCCACACAGATTGATGTCAGCGCGCCCGGCTTGAGCTGCATCAGGTATTCTTCGGAGGTGTCGGCCGTGCCATACGTGACGGCCTTCACCGATACAATCTCCCATTTCTCGGAGTCATTGCTGATCACCTTGTTCGAGCCAATGTAGCGCTCCGCATACTGGTAATACGGGCCGGCCTTGCTGACCGTCTGGCGTGCGGTGACCTCGAAGCGCACCGAAGTGGTGGGCAGATAATAGACGAGCCCATACTCGTTATGCTTGTCGGCTGTGAGCACGCGTGTCTGCTGGGCCTGGGCCGATAGTGCAGCAGCCAGCGCCATGCCGCTTATTGCGAGGCTGAGAGTGAGTTTCTTCATAACTTGCGTTTTAGGATATTCTGGATTACGCGCCCGGCATACTTGGAGATGTCCGAGGCCACCATGCCGAACTCGCCGAGTTCCTCGGCGGCCATGTCGCCGGCCATGCCGTGCACGTAGACGCCGATCAGCGAGGCATACTCCGGGTTATAGCCCTGGGCGAGGAAGGAGGTGATGAATCCGGTGAGCACGTCGCCGGCTCCGGCGGTGGCCATGCCGGGATTGCCGGTGGTGTTGAAGTAGACGCGTCCGGTGGGGCGCACCACGGCTGTGTTGTGGCCCTTGATGACGATGATGATGTTGTATTGACGGGCCATCTCGAGGGCCGTCTTCAGGCGGTCTTCCGACGACCGGTGGTCGCCGAACAGGCGGTCGAACTCGCCGACATGGGGCGTGATGATGGTTTTCGGGGGGAGCAGCGAGAGCATCGAGGGGCGCTGCGCGATGCAGTTGAGGGCGTCGGCGTCGAGCACGAGCGGGGCCGGGCAGTTCTGGAGCAGCGTCTGCAGGGCGTTTATCGTGGCTTCCTGGGTGCCGATGCCGGGTCCTGCGGCCACAGCCTGGTGCTTGTGGTGCACGCGCATGTCCGTGATGAAGTGCTCGCCGCGGTCAGGCTCATACATGGCCTCGGGCACCGCCGTCTGCAGGATGTCGAGCCCGCGACGCGTGCTGTGCACCGTCACGAGCCCCGCGCCGGTTCGCAGTATTGCCTGCGCCGCCATGACTGCCGCTCCGGTCAGGCCGGTCGACCCCGCGAAGAGAAGGGCCGAGCCATAGTCGCGCTTACCGGTGAAGGGGAGACGCGGATGAATCAGCGGGGCGATGTTCTTGGCGTCGATCACCAGGAAGTTAGGCACCAGTTCCTTTATCTTGGCGCTGTCAAGGCCGATGTCGAGCAGCTTCCACTCGCCGAGCACCGGATAGTTCTCGGCGAAGAAGAACGACAGGCGCGGCAGCTGGAAGGCCAGCGTGAGGTTGGCGTTGACCACATCACGGCGGTTGATGTTTGAGTTCCATTCACCGAAGAGACCCGAGGGGAGGTCGATAGAGATTACATATGCCCCCGACTCGTTGATATACCGCGCCACGGCCAGGAAGCCACCCTGGAGGGCATCGTTGAGTCCGGCACCGAAAAGGCCGTCGAGCACCACGTCGTTCTTGCCCAATGCCGGCGGATTGAACGCATGGGTCACCTCGGTGAAGTCGACTCCGTCCATTGCCATCAGCCGCTTGCACTCCTCGTTGCAGTCGTGCGAGAGCTTGCCGGTGACGTTGAAGAGGAATATCTCGATGTGTCGGTATCCCTGCTCGATGAGCATCCGGGCCACGGCGAGGGCGTCCCCGCCGTTGTTGCCGGGGCCGGCGATCACCACGATGCGCTGCGTGGGCAGGAAGCGGGCCATTATCTCCACGGCCACGGCGTTGGCCGCCCGCTCCATCAGCTCGATCGAGCTGATGCGCTGCACCTCGCACGTGGCTGTTTCTATCTGTTTTATCTCTTTGGTGTTAAAAATCTTCATCTATCGTCGGTAAGTAATTGACCCCTCCGGGGTCCAATGAGAGTTAGATTGCAAAATTAGCCAAGATTATCGGCCCATCCAAATCAAAATGCCGCAGTTAACTATTTTTTTAGAAATTTCTTACGGCGGTTCACCCTCGTCATTCGCGGAAGTAGATTCTCTTGACGCGGGGCGAGACGGAAGTCAGCACCTCGTAGGGGATGGTGTCGAGCACGTCGGCCAGACGTTGCACGCTGGCCTCGGGGCCGAATATCTCCACGGGGTCGCCCACGGCGCAGTCTATGCCGGTGACATCGATCATGCAGGCGTCCATGCAGATGTTGCCCACGGTGGGGGCATCCTTGCCATTCACCTTCACGCTCACCGCCCCACGCCCGAAGTGGCGGTTCATGCCGTCGGCATAGCCTATGGGTATGGTAGCTATGCGTGCGGGCCGGTCAAGCACGCCGCGGCGCGAGTAGCCGATGCTCTCGCCGGC
>CAYUGU010000066.1:0-11599 GCA_964444345.1 uncultured Bacteroides sp. | reverse complement strand
AGACGCCCTCCTTGCCGAGCGAGCGGCGCAGGAAGTCGGTGCGCCAGTTGGCGAAGGCCGAGGCCTGCTCCCAACTTACGCCTACGACCGGATGGTCATTATAGAGACCGTTGCTGAAGTAGAGGCGCGTATACGGCTCGTTGTAGGCATTGTCGAAGTCGTTGATCCAGGCGGTCGTGTCGGGATAGACGTTGACAATATAGGTATTGAGGAAGTCATATTCGCCCGTGAGGCCGCGGTTGATGGTCTCGCGGATAATCACGCCCTCGTCGTTGATATAGGCGGTGTCCTTGCTGATCTGGGGGACGGCCGTCGGCACGGGTTTGTCCGTGTTGTATTCGCGGCGGTTCGGGTCCAGACGGTTGCGGCGGCGGGCGGCTTCCGTATGGTTATAGGTCTCGTAGCGATAGTTCATCTGCGAGGCGTCGAGTTCCTTCACTCCCGTGATGGGGTTGACGCGATAGACGCTCTCGATTGCGCGCTTCTCGTCCTCGTTAGGGTTACGCCAGGGTATAGGCTTGTTCCAGTTAAGGAAGGGGCCCACGGGGTTACCCTCCTTATCTTCCTCGATACGGAACTCTTCGTTGCCGCCAAACGCAGGGTCGGCCAGGCGCTCGCGGATAATCGAGTCGCGAACCCAGAAGACGAACTGCTTATACTTTCCGTTGGTAATTTCGGTTTCGTCCATCCAGAAGGATTCGACGCTGATTCCGCGCGAGTCGGCAGCGATTCCGCGCAGCGAGTCGGCCTTCGACGGGCCGGCATGGATTGACCCGCGGTCAACCAGCACCATGCCGTAGGGCGTAGGCTCGCTCCACGAGCCCGTACCTACACCGGTCACTTCGCCGCCCGACCCGGAGCCCGAGCCGGCACACGAACTGAGCGCCCCCAAACCGACGGCGCCGAGCAGCATTACCGAAAAGACTTTCTTTACTTTCATATTCTATGTATTGTTCTGTTTTTATCGAGGTTATGTCTGTTTTCTATGTCAATCTCCCGGCTTACATAAGGCGGATGCTCTTATGCTTGTTGCGGTTCTTCTCGCCGAAGTTCAGTTTCATCGAGTAACCGACCCAGACCTCATGGCTGCCGGAAGTGGCGCGCATAATCGGCGAGAGCGAATAATCATAAGAGTATCCGAGGGTTATCCCCTTGAACTCGCCTTGGAGCAAGACGCTTATGGCATCTTCCGTCCGGTAGCCTATGCCGGCGGTCAGAAACTTCTTCCAGCGCAGGCGGGCGGTTACGTCGCCCTGAACCGTAGCGAAGTCGGAACGCACTAACAGGGAGGGTAACACTTCAAATAACGTATTTTTTATCGGAATATTGCTTTCGGCCGTAAAATAAAGCATTCGGTCGAAGCGGAAGAGCCATTCCTGATTGCCCGAGCCGCTCGAACCGTGGTCGCCCTCGCGCCGCAACTTGACGTTGGGCGAGAGCAGATGAGTGCAGGCAACTCCGAGCGTAACCCACTTGTGGGTGTAGGTCAGGCCGGCGGCAAGGTCGAAGCCCTGGCCGGTCACGTCCGAGTTGGGGATGGCCTCGTCGGTGCTGTCATGATATTCGTCATCGTCGGGAATCACCACTTTCGAGCCCTTGAACTGCGAGTTCAGATATGAGGCCTGGATGCCGACGCTCAGAAAGCCCTTGCCAATCTTCTGGCGAGCGGAAAATTGCGCCCCGAGGCTCAGATGCTGATAGAGGCCTATGCTCTCCTGCACCATCGCAACTCCCCCGCCCCAGCGGCGCTTGAAGAGTTGAAAGGGGATGTCGGCCGTCGCCAGGAAGTCGCGCGGCGCCCCGTCGATGCCTATCCACTGCATACGGCTGCCGCCGCGAATGCGCAGCAGGTCGGTCGACCCGGCCGCCGCCGGATTGAACAGCGTCGGCGACTGGAAATACTGCGTCAGCGAGGGGTCGACAATCTCGGCGCGGACGCCAACGGCCCCGAGCAGGAGGCTGACTATGAGCGGCAACAGGCGTTTCATTCAAAATAGAAGGTAAGGACAATCATTTTCTGCGTAACCTTGCTCAGCGACTGAGTGTAGCGCATACTCAGCGGGTCGTCGACAAGGTCCGGGCGCTTATGGCGCAGGGCGTCCGTCAGGCCCCAACAGAACTTGATGTCCGGAATAAACTTAAAATAAGGGAAATAGACGTCGCAGCCCAGGCCCACGGAAACCATACAGTCAAACTTATTGAGTTGCAGCAGGTCTGACGACCGGTGCTTGCCGACGTCGAATGTCGGAATCACGCCCGCGCTCACATAGGGGCGGGCATTGCGGTAGCGCAGCGACGAAAACTTCAGGCTGACGGGCATAACTATCAGCGTCTGCTTGAGATTCTGACGCTCCGAAGCGCCCGAAAAGACATCGCGCATCTCTATAATCTTGTTGCCAAACCAGAGGCCCGGCTCCAGGCGCACGTTGAAATGAGTGTTCAGGCGGAAGTCAATCAGTCCGTTGACACAAAAACCGGGGCTGAACGACGGCTGCTCCATGACCCAGGTCTGACCATCCTCGGTCAGCGCCCCCGAATGAGTAAAATTCAAATCCTGGGCGTGAAGACCGACCGAAAAGCCCAGATGCCACGCCTTCAGGTCGGCATACGGGCGATTCAGCAACTTATCATTAAGTCGCTGACCGCGGGCAGCGCCGCCAAAGCAGGCCGCCAATAAGAAAAATAAAATCAATCGATACTTCACACCCCAATAACGCACCCCCCGCGCAAAATATTATCCCCACCCCCAAAAAAACCTCCGCTGTATCACAGAGACGGGCGTGGCGGCGCTCGGCGATCGCCGCCTCCAAGGGAAAGGCGGCGTCCCGCCGCCGTTTTCGATTTCGCAGCGACAAAAACGGTCCTTACGGCCCGGCTCTCGACGAATCGTAAGATTTCCCGCAAAGGCGTGGGGAGGTTCGTTTGTCCCCAAACGAACCACGGACCGCGAGACGATGCACCGGGAGGGACAGCGCTCCGCCGCTGTCCCATTGACATTTGCAGCCTAAGACGCTTTCGCGTCTGCCACGCGGGGGCGCGTGGGAGTTCCCGGTTTTCGTTGTCCTCTCACATCCCCGACCCCATGGGACAGCGGCGGAGCGCTATCCCTCCCGGTGTTTTTTTCACCCCGATGGTGGCGCTTGGAAATCGCCACCTCCCTACCCTGCTTTTCATCCTCTCTCCATCCGCCGCCTCCATATTTATTATTAAAAAAAGGTCGGAGCCCCGGGTGGGGTCCGACCTTCCAAACGTAGCATAACGAGGAGTTAGAGAACGATTTTTTTGCCGTTGCCGGTCACGTAGATGCCGCTCTTGGGGTTGGACACGCGGCGTCCGCTCAGGTCATAATAGACCGTCGAGGCCTTTTCGGCGCGGAGTTCGCTGATGGAGGTGGTGGTGGGGTCCGAGAGGGGCAGTTCGGCGTTTTCGAGAGCCTTGGCGCTGAGGTTGGTTGCGGGCAGATAAACGGAGTTGCCGGCAACTGCGGTAGCGGAAGTTACCTTCTTGAAGCCGAATTTGTTCTCAGAGAGATCGTCGAGCACATAGTCGTTTTCGTCGGTCTGGGCGGGACGCAGGGTGCCGGTCATCACGTGGGCGGCGGCTGCCTTGCCTTCGCGAGACTGAACCATGGCGGCGGGAGCCGTTTCGGTTACGATGTTCAGGTCAACGGTGGTTGACGTAGCGCTGCAGGCAACGAAAGCGGTGTGGGCGGGAACGACGGTGGTTTCCGAGGTGGTCAGTTTGCCGTCTTCCTCATGAACGAAGTGGAGGGTGGTGCCCTCGGTTGCTGCGCTCACGGCGAAGGGGAAGAAGCCGAAGCCAACGTGCTTGTCGTCGATTGCGTGGTCGAGGTCGAACTCGATGTCGTTAGCAGGCATCAGGATGAAGTGCGAACCGGCGGCATACTTGCCCCAGCCCTTGACCTGGGCATTCGCACCGGCGGGAAGGTGGATATAAACCTTATCTTCGGTGTTGGCGCCGACGCCGTCAGCGTGGAAGTCGCCAAGGCCGTAGATTGCAGGCTCGCCGTCGGCGTCAAACGGACCGAATTGGCCGGCCTGGGCGGGATCTTCAACCATGTAGACGGGAGTATCGTAAGTCACCTGGCCGAAGTAGAGGCCCTGAGAGTAGATAGTGTAGAGGGGGCTGTCGGCGGTGCCTTCAACCTGGTCGAACTTGAAGACGGTATGGTAGTCCTTGCGGTGAGAATCCATATCGATATTGTTCATCGACATGTCGGTATTGCTCGTGCGGATATACTTGCCGTGGCAGGGGCTCAGGATGCGATACCAAGAGTTGACGTCAAACTTGCGCAGGGGCACTTTGGTTTCATATTCGGTCAGGAAGTTGGCGAGGGCCTTAACCTTCTCCATATTGTAGGGGTCGGCAGCGGCGGCGTCATTGATTGCGGGGCCGTCGTTGAGGAACTCGGTATCTTCGGGGAAGTCGCGGGCGCCTACGGCCTCTTCGGGCACGTATTTAACCACGTGGTCAATGCCGTCGTGGCCAACAATGGGCTTGCTGTCGTAGGTCACGAGCAGATAGTGGTTCAGCAGATATTCGGCGGGAGAGTGGAACCATGCGGTCGAGCCCTGGTCGGCCTCACTATAGAATGTAAGAATCGGATATTCCTGGGTTACATTCTGCATGTTGATATAACTGCTGCCGGCAAGATTCTTGAAGGTGCAATAGACGGTGGGGGCATAAGTAGCCTTGTCTTTCGACACGTAGGGCTTCCAGAGAGCCTTTTCGGGGTTTGCTTCGTCGACGGTGCCGATTACGATATTGTCACCTTCCTGAACGAGACATTTGTCCATACCGGCGGCGCGGTTATAGATCTTGAAGCCGTTGCCGAAGTCGCCAACAAAGGCCCAGAGTTCTTCGTCGCGGAAACCGACAACTTCGGCATCTTCGGGCATCTTGTGGGTAGTGGCCGTTGCAGCGTCGGGGTTATAACACCAGATGTAGTTTGATGTAGCGTAACTGGGATGATGCTGAATGGCCTGCCAGATCATGTTTTCGGTGGTCTCGGTATACTTAAACGGAACCACGGGGTTCTTCAGTTCGAAGTATACGGTTTCGCCGTCGTTCTCGGGAGTGGTGATAATGATTTCGTCCGTGAAGAAATCGGGGGTCTCGCCGTGGAACTCGGTGTTTGCAACGGCCGAGATTGTACGGGTGCGAACAACTGCGCCGTTGTAGGTCAGAGTGACGTTGAACGTAACTACCTTTTCGCCATCCTGAACCATATCGATAGGATAGAAGCGGAAGAGGTTGTTATTGTCGGTAGAGCCTACAGTGCCATAAGCGGTAATCTTGGCTTGAGCGGTTGCGTTGACATACTTGTTGATAACCTTATCGCCGATGAGGAACGTTTCCGTGGGCTGGCCTTCCTCTTCAATATTCTCGATGGAGAATGAGCGGGGGAAGAAGGAGATCACCGAGCCGGGGCCGTTCTCAAGTTGAGCGTCGTTGCCAACGAGGCTGACGTATGAGCCGTAGCCGGAGATAATGTTGGTATACTGAGTGCCGAAGTCGCTGAACTTTGCGGGGTCAAGTTTGAAGATATAGCCTGCGTTGTCAACTGCCGAGCCGGCGTTGGTGAAATCTTCGCTGGCGGCGTTGAGGTCAACGAACTTCAGCGTGTGGCCTTCCTGCTTGAGATATTTCTGCTGGCCTACGCTGTAAATAAGGTAATAACCGTCGTCGTCATGGCTCACTTCCGTGGTCGGAACCATACTGCGCAAAATGGTGTGGTCCTCAAGTTCGGCCAGCGGAGTGGGAGTCCAGGGATAGGGGTTCTGTTGAGTAGCCTGCGAGATGGCTTCCATAGCGGCAACCTCCTGGTCGGTAAACTTATAGACGCACCAAACGGAATAGCCGGCCTTACCGGCCCACCAGTAGGGGACGCTGCCCTTGGCGTTAGTATTCAGGAAGAGGTCGCCATTAGCGAAACGAATGGTCTCGGCAGTGTTCGGGTCAAAAGGAGTAGGCTTAGAATTGCCCCAACCCTGAGCCGAAACGCCGAAAGCGCGGAGCGAGGTTGCTGCGCTCTTATCGTCGGTAAGAGCAATAGAGGCGCCGGCCTCCGTACATCCGGTTACGTACTTGCCGTCCGAAACGCGCTGGAGATAAATCTGACCCTCGGTGGTGGAGTTCACCACGCGCCAAAGTTGAGAGTAAGTAACGGTAGCAGTCTTTCTGGCGTCGCCATTGAAGAAGTAGTTACAGCCGCCATTGGTGTCCTTACACTGAAGGGCGATGATAGCGCCGTCAACAATCTTCTCCGCACAGTTCTGACGCGTTACCTGCTCGACTGCCGAAGCACCGGGTGCCAAACCCAGAAATGCAGCGGCTGCAAGAAGTAAAGATTTTTTCATGTTAGATTGGTTTTAGATGTTAATACACTGACTGATAGCCGCTTGCTCACGCAGCGGCCCATTTTTATTGCAACAAATATACACACAATCCCCGCAACTTCCAAATTTCCCCGCAAAAAAAAATTGAAGCAGGGAGGTGGCGATTTCCAAGCGCCACCACACCGCGACCAAAATGGGGAGGTTCGTTTGTCCCCAAACGACGCACGCGCCCTCGCGTGCATGGCGCGAAAGCGCCAACGAGCAGCGTATAAGGTATTTGCAGCCTAAGACGCTTTCGCGTCTGCCACGCGGGGGCGCGTGGCAGTTCCCGGTTTTCGTTGTCCTCTCACATCCGTGACCCTATGGGACAGCGGCGGAGCGCTATCCCTCCCGGTGTTTTTTTACCCCGATGGTGGCGCTTGGAAATCGCCACCTCCCTACCCTGCTTCTCCTCCTCTCCCCAACCGCCTCCATATTAAAAAAAGGTCGGAGCCCCGAGGGGGGTCCGACCTTCCCGATAAAGGATTATATGAATTAAAGCACTATTTTCTTGCCGTTGCCGGTCACGTAGATGCCACTCTTGGGGTTGGCCACGCGACGACCGCTCAGGTCATAATAAACCTTCGAGGCCTTCTCGGCAGTCACTTCGCTAATCGAAGTGGTAGTCGGGTCAGAGAGGGGAAGTTCGCTGCTTTCAAGAGCCTTTTCGCTGAGGTTTGCAGCAGGCAGATAAACGGAGTTGCCTGCTACGGCCGTAGCGGAATTAACCTGCTTGAAGCCGAGGCCACCGTCGGCGAGTTCTTCGCTGAGAACATAGTCGTTTTCGGCAGCCTGACCGGGACGGAGAGTGCCGGCCATAACCTTAGCGGCGGGAGCCTCACCGGCGCGGGCCTGTACATGGGCGGCGGGAGCCGTTTCGGGAACGATGTTCAGGTCAACGGAGGTTGCAGAGGCGCTGCAGGCAATGAAGGCGGTGTGGGCGGGAACCACGGTGGTTTCCGAGGTAGTCAGTTTGCCGTCGGCTTCGTGGAGGAAGTGGAGGGTGGTGCCCTCGGTTGCTGCGCTCACGGCGAAGGGGAAGAAGCCGAAGCCAACGTGCTTGTCGCCGATTGACTTGTCGAGGTCGAACTCGATGTCGGTTGCGGGCATCAGGATGAAGTGAGAGCCGGCGGCCCATTTGCCCCAGCCGGTAACGTTAGCATCTTCATCACCAAAGTGGAGGTAAACCTGGCTGCTGGTCGAGGCGTCAATACCGTCAGCGTGGAAGTCGCCAATGCCGTAGATTGCGGGCTCGTCGTCGGCATCGAAGGGACCGAAATGACCGGCCTGAGCGGGATCTTCAACCATATTGACGTCCTGGCTGGCGGTTACCTGGCCGAAATAGAGGCCCTGAGAGTAGATAGTGTAGAGGGGGCTGTCGGCGGTGCCTTCAACCTGATTGAACTTGAATACGGTATGGTAGTCCTTGCGGTGAGAGTCCATATCGATATTGTTCATCGTCATGTCGGTATTGCTCGTGCGGATATACTTGCCGTAACAGGGGCTTAGGATGCGATACCAAGAGTTGACGTCAAACTGATTGAGGACAACCTGGTCGTTATAGCCCTTGATGAGCGTCTTGAGAGCGTCGGCCTTGTCAAGGTCGTAGGGAGCGGCGGTAGCGGCGGCGATGATTTCCGGGCCGGTGGTCATATATTCGAAATCATCGGGGAAATTGCGGGCGCCAACGGCCTCTTCGG
The DNA here is from genome assembly GCA_964444345.1 of uncultured Bacteroides sp. Lineage (GTDB taxonomy): Bacteria > Bacteroidota > Bacteroidia > Bacteroidales > Muribaculaceae > UBA3263. Next base: position 3,501 of record CAYUGU010000066.1, on the reverse strand, counting down.
GCACGTATTTAACGACGTGGTCATTGCCTTCATGGCCGACAATAGGTTTGGGACCGAAGGTAAGGGTGCTTGAATACTGGAGCATATAGTAAGAAGCCGGGCGGAACCAGCAAGCGGAGCCGGCGTCGGCGCCACTCCAATACTTCAGTTGAGCCGTGCCCTCGGTATCGTTATCGTCGAATTCTCCATCCTCACTGTCTTTCAGATTCTGCATATTGATATAGTTGCCGCCCGCAACGCACTTGAAGGCACAATAGTCGGTCCAAGCGTTTGCCTGCTGGTCGGTCAGCACATAGGGTTTCCAAAGGCCGGCATTTGCGGTTTCGGTAGTGCCGAATTGAACAGTGTCGGCGCTTGGGTCGCGATAAAGATAAGAACCGGTGCCGACTGACTTGTTGTAGATGCGGAAACCGGTGTTGAAGTCACCTACAAAAGCCCAGAGTTCGGTATCCTCGTGGCCGTAGTTGCCATGATCGGGAAGAGTCTTGAGGAAGGCGGTACCGTTTTCAACGGTCCAAACAAAATATTTATCCACCCAAGCACCTGAATGATGACGGATAACCTGCCAAATCATGTTGTCGGTAGTCGGAGTGTGTTTGAACGGAAGGGCCAGTTCGGTCAGTTCGATGTCCATTGTCTGGTCCGCGTCGGGCAACGTGAAGGTGATAACGTCGTTGAAGAACGCAGGAGAGTTAAGCGTAATTTCAGTGCCGGCTACGTCATCAATAAGGCGGCTGCTGAGAGTAACGCCATTATATTTGATGTTCACGGTTACCTTCACAATCGTTTCACCCTCTTCGAGGAAGTTCACGGGATAGAAAATGAACTGGTTGTTAGCCTCGCCCTTATTTATATTAGAGGAGGTTTGCCAACCGATAAAGGTTGAGGACTGCGTACCGTTTGCATATCTGTTGACAACCCTATCGCCGATAGCAAACTCAGTTGCGGGCGCATCAGCATCTGTCGAAACGTTTTCGATTGAGAGCGAACGGGGGAACTTGCTGACTACGGAAGCCGAACCATTCTCGAATCGAGGGGTGTCCGTGCCGTCGAGAAGCACATAGTCGCCATAACCACTGGAGATATTATTATATTGCGTACCGAAGTCACTGAACAGAGCGTTAGAAACGCGGAAAAGGAAGCCGGCATTTTCCGTAGCGTCGCCACCATTTTCAAATGTGGCGAGGGTAAGGCTTTTGCCCTGCTGCTTCAGATACTTCTGCTGGCCTACACTATAAATCATGTACCAACCCTCAGAGTCAGAGGTGACTTCGGTTACAGGATTTGCGCTGCGCACGATGTTATGGTTTGCGAGTTCAGGAAGGGGAGTCGGAGTATAAGAGGCCCCGGCAATTGCCTCAAAGCCGGCAACTTCCTCGGGGGTGAACTTATAAACCCACCAAGCGGAGTAACCGCCGGTGCCGCTGGCATACTTTGAGACGTTACCCTTAGGCTGAGCGTTAATAAATGTACCGTCCGTATCAAAACGAATCGAGGGGCAGATATTGGGGTCGATCGACTCCGGCTTAGTAGTCCAGGGTCCGGAAGGAGTACTTCCGTTATCCATCGTGCAACCATAGGCCGTGAAGGGAGCGGCATCGGTCTTGGCATCAACCAGGGAGATGTTCGCATTGCTCTTGCCGATATATTTGCCGTCCGAAAGACGCTGGAGGTTAAACTTACCTGCGGTCGTAGAGTTGACAACCTTCCAGAGTTGGTCAGTCGTCAAATGAGTGGTTTTTTGCTGATTGCCATTGAAGAAGTAGTTGCAACCGCCATTGTTGTCCTTACATTGAAGGGCAATGATGGCACCGTCTACAATCTCCGTGGCAGCCTCGTCGCGGGTCAGAATCTTCGCGGCGTCGGCGTTGGATGCACATCCGAAAAGGATAGCGGCACCAAGGAGTAATGATTTTTTCATGATAGATTGGTTTTTATTAAATTGTGAATTTATATATGCGCAAAAAGGGGCTGGGGCTCACTTAGCGGTGAGTCCCTGCAAAGGGGTAAAACGATAGGGATAAAAAGAGGTTGCCTCCGAATCCGTTAGCGGGAATGGGGGGGGGTAAAATGCTGGTTTACAGCCGTTTGACTATGTCGGAGGCTAAATTTCATAAACTTTTTCAGCAACAAATATACAAACAATTCCCGCAAAAACCAAATTTCCCCTCCAAAAACTTGGGGCGCTCGGCGGACCTGGTAGGAAGGTGGCGATTTCCAAGCGCCACCATCGGATCGCAAAAAAAACGAGGACATATGGAGGTGCGCATCGCCGAGGCGCACCATGGAGTCGAAAGTTTGGGGAGGTTCGTTTGTCCCCAACTTGTCACAAACCGGGGACGAGAGCCTCCCGGCTCTCGACGAATCGAAAGATTCGTTTTCAACATGACCCCTACATAAACGGTCCTTACGGCCCGTTGGTGAGCCGGGAGGCTCACCTCCCTAATCAACCTCCCCAAACCTCCCTAATCAAGCGCCCGCAAATAAGAAGAAGGCCGAGCAGGGCTCGGCCTTCTTTATCGGGAGGGGGAGGGGTCTTTATTCAGCGGTGGCGCCTTCGGGGTCGATGCCCCACTGCTGGCGGGCAAGACGACGGTAGTTGTTGTAGCGCCAGAGGGCGTTCTTCTTGGCGGCGTCGAAGAGTTCGGCGGCCTGGTCGGGGAAGGATTTCAGCACGGAGGCGAAACGGACTTCGCCCTTGAGGAAGTCGTCGAACTTATCCCACTGGGGTTCCTTGCTGTCGAGGGTGAAGGGGTTCTTGCCTTCGGCTTCGAGAGCGGGGTTGTAGCGCCAGAGGTGCCAGTAGCCACATTCAACGGCCTTGCGCTCTTCTTCCTGGCTCTTGCCCATGCCGGCTTTGAGGCCGTGGTTGATACAGGGGGCGTAGGCGATGATGATTGAGGGGCCATCGTAGGCTTCGGCCTCGCGGATTGCCTTGAGGGTCTGGGCGTTGTCGGCTCCCATAGCAACCTGGGCGCAGTAGACGTAGCCATAGGTCGAGGCGATGAGGCCGAGGTCTTTCTTGCGGATGCGCTTGCCGGCAGCGGCAAACTTGGCGATGGCGCCGACGGGGGTTGCCTTTGAGGCCTGGCCGCCGGTGTTGGAGTAAACCTCGGTGTCGACAACGATTACGTTGACGTCTTCGCCGGAGGCGAGCACATGGTCGAGACCGCCGAAACCGATATCGTAGGCGGCGCCGTCGCCGGCAATGATCCAGTGGGCGCGCTTAACGAGGTAGCCCTTGAGTTCGGTCAGTTCGCGGCAGATGTCGCAGTCGCCCTTTTCGATCAGGGGGATGATCTTGTCGGCTACGGCGCGGCTCTTTTCGCCGTCGTTCTTAACTTCGAGCCATTCGGCGAAGAGGGCCTTGAGTTCGGGCGAGCAGCAGTCACACTGCGTGCCCTTCTCGACGAGGCGGGTTACGCGTTCGCGCATCTTCTTGTTGGCAATGTTCATGCCGAGGCCGAATTCGGCGAAGTCTTCGAAGAGGGAGTTGCCCCA
>CAYUGU010000065.1:0-11728 GCA_964444345.1 uncultured Bacteroides sp. | reverse complement strand
AGGCAGTTGGTGGTGCAAGAAGCGTTAGAAACGAAGGTCTGACCTGCATAGGTACCGTCGTTAACACCAACAACGAACATAGGAGTAGCGTCCTTAGAAGGAGCGGACATAACTACGTATTTAGCGCCGGCTTCGATGTGAGCCTGAGCCTTTTCTTCGGTGAGGAAGAGACCGGTTGATTCAACAACGTATTCAGCACCAACTGCGCCCCAGTTGATTTCAGCGGGGTTCTTGCAGGCGGTTACGCGGATGTGCTTGCCGTTTACGATGAGTTCAGACTTTTCCATGTCGTAGTCTACGGTGCCGTCGAAGTGGCCGTGCATGGTGTCATACTTGAGCATGTAAGCCATGTAATCCACGGGGAGAAGGTCGTTGATTGCAACAACCTCGATGTCGTCACGCTTGGTAGAAGCACGGAAGACGAAGCGACCGATACGGCCGAAGCCGTTGATACCTACTTTTGTCATAATTGGTTACTTAATGTTTTTTAATATTATTGGTTTTTAAAAATTTTGCTTGAATTTCAGCACTGCAAATTTACAAAAACTTTTAGCATTGTGCAATAATTGGCGGCAATTTTTTCGCAATTATTTTAGACTATCAGTCCGAAATGGCTGAGGAACCAGGAGGATATGCTCATATAGATGACCATACCGATGATGTCGTTAGTGATAGAGATGAAGGGGCCGGTTGCGAGCGCGGGGTCAATCTTGAACTTTTCGAGCATCAAAGGGACGAAGGTGCCGAAGACTGAGGCGAAGATTACGACGGCAAAAAGGCTGAGGGCCACGGCGATGGTGGTTACTTGAGTTGCGCCGAGACGGAAGCAGTTATAGATAAACACCAGCAGGGCAATTATCGACGCATTGAGCAGGCCTACGCCTAACTCCTTGCATATCTGCTTGCTTGCGTGGGCAATATTCAGCGAGCCGTTGGCAAGACCTTGAACCACGATAGCGCTCGACTGGATGCCGACGTTACCGCCCGTGCCGCCAATCAGCGGGATGAAGAGCGCCATAGCCGGATTGGTTGCAAACCCGGCCTCGAAGTTGCCGAGAATCATTGAGTTGCCGATTCCGCCGGCAATGCCGATAAGGAGCCAGGGCAGGCGCGCCTTGGTCTGCGCAAACCAGGAGTCGTCGGTCTCCACGTCAGAACTAAGACCGGAGGCCAACTGATAGTCGCGCTCGGCGCTCTCACGAACTTCGTCCATGACGTCGTCGAAAGTGATCTGCCCTACCAGGCGACCCACGGCGTCGATTACGGGCATCGCCACGATATCATACTTCTCGAAATCCTGTGCGACCTCGTCGATCGGAGTGTCGGTCTTGACGCTGACCGGGTCCTCCTCCATTACGTGCTTGATTTTGCTTACTGAGGGGTGGGTCAACATCTTCTTCAGCGGGAGGACGCCGCGCAGACGCTCGTCGTTATCGACCACGTAGACATAATATATCTCGTCCAAATCCTCGGCTTGCAGGCGCATCTCCTTAATACACTCGGGCATCGACCAGTTTTCGTTGACAACGATCATCTCCGTGCCCATCAGGGCGCCGGCCGTATCTTCGTCATACTTCATCAGGTCAATAATGTCGCCGGCCTGCTCCACGTCGTCGAGTTTCGAGAGTACCTCTTCCTGGTCCTCCTTGTCCATCTCGGCGAGCACGTCGGCGGCGTCGTCGGTGTCCATATGGTCAATCTGCTTTGCGATGACCTCATTGGGAAGGGCGTCAAGGAGTTTGCGGCGGTCGTCTTCGTCGAGTTCGAGAAGCACGTCGGCGGCCGTCTCCTCATCGAGCAATTTATAGAGGAACTCCGCCTCCTGCAGGTCCAGGTCCTGATAGAGTTCGGCGATATCAGCCGGGTGGAGCGACTCGAGTTCCTTTCGGGCCGCCTCCGTATCTCCGCGGGAAATAATCTCGCGAATCCGCTCCAGATATTCAGGGCTATACTCCTTCATAAGCGCCGCAAAGTTACGAACTTTAAATGAAAAATGAAAAATTGAGGGTAAAAAAATTACGAAGGAGTGGCTGTCGCAGCCCTATACGTTAAACGACCGTGAAGGACACAGTTTGGCAACCGGCACTACAACAATCGGCTATCCTATGAGAAATTAGAAATCTTTAACCGATTAGCGACAGGAATCAAGCAGTTTTAAGACATCTTCCTTCAACGCCGGAATATGCCTGACGACTAACGACCATAAAAACTCAGGCCGGACACTATCGTAGCCATGGATAATCCTATTCCTCGTGTTGACAATTTCACGCGCATGAGGAAGCGGGAAGTCGGGCTTGAGTTTTAAAATGCGGTTAATGGCTTCCCCCATAATCTCCGTTTTGCGTTCAACGGCACTTCTCCGCAAAAAGTCATTTTCAAAAACATCATAACGCATCGGATAATTCTTGAAATAACCTTCCATTTCCTCTATAGCCATCCTGACGTCCATAAGATAGACTGCAATGTATTCATCCATAGATCAACTGTTTTTGACGTTCAACAGATTGCAGGAAAAGCGGATTGCGAATACCTTTCAGTTCTATGAGGTCAACCTTTCGGCCAAACAAAAGTTCAAGCGCATCGCGAAAGCCAAAATAATTGCTGACGTAGTCCCATTGCTCATGATTCGTCGTATCGAAATCGACGAGCATATCAACGTCGCTCTGGTCATTGAATCTATCGGTTAAAATCGAGCCGAAAATAGCAAGCGACTTAACCCTATAATGCCTACAGAGTTGTCTGATCTTACCTATATTTAACTCAATCAACTTCATATCGATTCATTTATATGGAGCAAAGTTACGAACTTTAAATGAAAAATGAAAAATTAAGGGTAAAAAAAAATTAAACGGGAGTGGCTGTCGCAGTCACTCCTCGTCAAATAATAAACCAATCATTATCACAATTCATTCACAATGGAAATCAAGTCGTCTTTGTGTGTCTTTCATCAATATAACAACCGCCCGCCGCAAAAAGTTCACGCAATTGGCGGATAAGACGCAAATTTTGCGTCTTATTTGTTGTAGTGAGCGGCGGCGCGGCTGACGCTCTCGGCAATTTTCTCGCGAAAGGCGGGCGGGGCTATGACCTCGATGTGGCCTCCGTAGCCGAGAAGAAGGCGCTCAAGTTCGTTGTTAATCACTACTTTGAGCGAAATCTGAATTGAGCCGTCGCGAAAGCGTTGCTCCACTTTTTGCGACCTATGGAACGGCTTCGACTCAACATAAGGCGCCTGGTTGCGGTCGACCTTAACCACAACGCGCCGCGCCTTGTCGCTAATCTGCTTCGTGACGCCGATAGTGTCGTCAAAAAAATGCTCGGGGTCGAAATCAACACAGTCGTGAAACGGATGGCGCATATCGTTCTTAATCGAGAGGATGCGGTCGAGGGCGAAAATATTGACCTGCGGCGACCGGTTGCTGACCTTTTCGCATATGAGGAACCACCGGTTTCGGTATTCTTTCAGCAGATAAGGGTAGACATCGACAGCCTCGGCCCGGCGCGCCTTAAACGATTGATATTCAATTGTGATTGTCTGCCGACGTCGCACTGCGTCATAAATCGCTCCGATGAACTGAGCGCCCCGATAGCCGGGCACGGTCTCCATATCCATAGCGGGGGCGGCATTGGAGGTCTGGCGCGAAATCTGCTCGTTGAGTTTACTGATTGTGGCGATCGAGGAGGCCAACTGCGGGAATCCCTGGAGTTGGCGCAAAATGTCGAGGGCGGAGTTAAGCGCGTGGAGGCCCTCGTCGTTCAGCGGCAGGTGGGTTATGCTGAAATCCGGGTCCTCATATTCATAATATTTATTGTCACGCACCACAATAGGCGCATTGTAGCCGAGGCGGTCGCTGCGCATCAGGGCCAGATCGTTCTGGAAAGTGCGGCGACTAACCGGATTGCTCCGGCCTTCAAATTCAGCCAGGGCGTCGGTGCAGGCGTCGATAAGGTCGTTGATTGTCCACCGCCGATACCGGTTCTGCAGGCAGCGGTCAATGGTCGAAATGCGGATAAGTGTGGCTCGATTCAGGGGCATAACGCAATTTTTTTTGCAAATTTAGCGAAATTCTCAATGCTGCGCAAATAAATTGCGCACAGCCTTCAGACCTTTGCGGCAAATTTAAAACCCCTTCATTAAAACATATGATTATTCAAGGAAAAACTACATCGGCCGAAATCTTCACGGAGAATATTGAAGAAGAGGCTCTTCGCCGGGTCAAGGATCTTTGTGACCACCCGGCAATGGCCGGCGTCAGGGTGGTTCAAATGCCGGATGTCCACGCCGGGGCTTCATGCAACGTCGGTACCGCCTATCAGGTCGGGACATACGTCAATCCGAGCCACGTAGGCGTAGACATAGGCTGCACAATCTCGATGCATCGCCTGTCGGCAAAAGTCAACCCCGAGGACTTTGCGCTGCTTGACCACCGAATCCGCGAAACCATTCCGGTCGGGGCGGAAATTTGCCCCAAAAACTCACTGAACGAAAAGGAATTGTTTCGCTTTCTTAACTCCCGCTATCAGAAAGCCCGCTCGGCCGCTCCGGACCTTATAGACGACGCCCCGCGAATAGACGCGCGGTTTATAAGCGATTTTTGCCGACGAATCAAATTGCAGGAAGGCATATTCTACAAGAGCCTCGGCTCGCTCGGCGGAGGAAACCACTTTATAGAATACGGGGAGGAGACGGCCACGGATGACTCCGCCGGATGGCTGACTATTCATTGCGGGTCGCGAAATCTCGGCATGAAAGTCGCGAACCATTGGCAGAAGATTGCCGAAAATCCTCGTCGCGGCGAAATGGTCGGCTACCTTTGGGGCGACGCCCTGCGCGGCTACCTTTCGGATATGGTCCTCGCCGAAGCCTACGCGCTTTATAATCACCACATTATCCGCGACAGAATATTCGCAATCCTCCGGAAACTCGCTAAAGCGAAATGTCTTGAATCGGTTTTCACGACCCATAACTACATTTCGGTCGAGAGCGAAACTCCGATTTTGCGCAAAGGGGCCATCGACGCCTCCGAAGGCCGAAGGGTCTGCATTCCCCTCAATATGCGTGACGGCATCGCAATCGGCATAGGCCGCGGCAACCCCCGCTGGATAAACACCGCGCCCCACGGGGCCGGGCGCGCAATGAGTCGCGCGCAAGCACGCAAACAGATTGCTTTGGCCGACTTTGAGTCAGCAATGGAGGGAATTTTCTCCACTTCAGTCGGCGAAGGAACCATTGACGAATCGCCGATGGCCTATAAGGCGACGGAGGAGATTCTCTCACTTATCGAACCGACGGTAGAGGTCACTGCAATGGTCCGGCCGCTACTAAACATCAAAGACATTGCCCAATGAATAAACTATATATTCAGATAACTGCCGGGCGCGGCCCGGTTGAATGTGCCCGAGCAGTGACCCTTGTCGCCGCTGAGTTTATCAACTATTGCCGAAAAAATTTCAGCGGCTTGACGCTGCGTCCGGTTGATTGCCAGCCCCACAATTCGGCCGAAGGATGCAATATGTCAATGACCTTTATAATCAGCGGCGAGCAGATTCCCGAGAGGCTTGTCAGCGATTGGGAGGGCACAATCAAGTGGATAGCCACAAAAAATCCTTATCGGCCGACTCATAAGCGCAAAAATTGGTTTGTCGGGGTTAACTTTTTCAATGAGATAGAACTGCCTGAAATCCGCGAAACGGACATTGAATATGAAACTTGCCGCTCCGGAGGAAAGGGAGGACAAAACGTCAACAAAGTCGAGACGAGCGTCCGCGCAACCCACTTGCCGACAGGCCTTTCAGTAAGGTGCTCCGACGAACGCTCGCAAGCGCAAAACAAGGCAGGCGCCCGCGAACGGCTTCTGCTGCGACTTCGCGAACTCAGCGACAAAGCCCTCGCCGACTCCCGCACCGACCAGTGGGCGGCCCACTCCACCCTAACTCGCGGCAACCCCATCCAAACCTTCCGCGCCCCCCTCTGAGAGTTTTGTATTTTGTATTTTTAATTTTGTATTTTATTTGCCCCAGTCGTGCTTGAAGACGAGGCCGAGGCCTTGGGTCGTCAGGGCGGTTTTGACGTAGAGGTTACGGTCGTTGAAATGGTTGTAGGCCTTAAGACGCCAGCGGCCGGAGCGATTCAGCAGGTATTCGACGTCGAAATCGCCTATGAACTGATTGTTGTTGAGCGACTTATCGCGATAGCCGAAGTTGCCGTTTAGCAGCAGCCGATTATTAAGGAGGGTCGACGAAAGGGCTACGTCAAACTCAATATCGGAGAAGTCGCCGGCATCGGAGCGCACACTCGGAGCCACGGAGAACTTGTCGCTCAACTGCCCGAGAATGTTGCTCAACTGCGACGAAATGGTTCCCGAGGCAAGCGAGGCAAGTTCGTTTCCCTTAGTCGCACCCGCCATATAATCAGGCGTATAGAAGCGATTGAGGGCCAACAGATAGATTATCTGTCGATTCATCATCTCGTCGGTGGAGACAATGGAGCGGACCTTGCGCTTAACGTCGGATGTGAGCGTCGGGAAGTCGAGGTCGAATGAAATTTCCGGCTCCTGGAGGTCGCCGCCAAGATTGAGCACCGCCTGCACGGGGACGTTGGTGCGCTGAACCTCTTTGTCGTGAAGAAACGAGTCGTCGAGGTCGCTCAGGTTGGCGTTGAGTTGATAGGTTGCCGCAACATTGAGCGAGGCGTCGAGCGGGTCGCCATGGAAGGCCACGACGGAGCCGTCGCGAATCGTAAAATTCTTGATGATAATATCTTGCAGGGTGAAATTATAATCGCCCCGGTTGATATGATAGTCGCCGTAGAGGCGCATCTGGTCGTTGGCCGACTCATAGATAAGGTCCAGATGACCCGCCCCATAGGCCGTAATCTTATCGCCTGCAACGGGGTCCATAACCAGGTTTATGCGCGCCTCGGGAGTGACGTCCATACGGATTTTGATTGCAAACTTCGTGGGCAACTCGGCAAGCAACTGCTTGCGGCGCATAATCTCCTCAAATCGGCGGGTCACTTTAAGTCGGCTCTTGGCCACCTGTTCGAGCGAGTCGACCTCTGACGGCCCGGCAGCGGAGCGGAAGGTCAGGAAGTCATATTCGGCGGCCTGCTCGGCTGAGGTCAGTGCAAAAGTGAAGTCGGAGGCGGGCGCCGTCTGCATATCCGCGGAAATCTCCACCTGGCCGGTATGGCCGGAAATGGAGGCTGACCCGGTGCCGAAGACTGAGCCGTACCACATCTCGTCGGGCATCGGCGGCAGGTCAATCACCTGAAGCGCGCGGGCCTCGGACACGCGGAAATTGAAGTCGGATTCGATGAAATGGTCATGGGTCAGGAGGCCGTTAAGCCGGGCCGTATTTCCGTGAGGGTCAGAGACTAAGATATTGTTCAGTTCAATGCGCCCGGGGCGTATATGGACCGAATCGGTGGCATGATATGTCACTCCCGTATAGCCTACTTTCAGGGCGAAATCGTCGGCAAAAAGGTCTCCCTCAAGATCAACCATAACGAAAGTGCCGAAAAGGCGCACACGCCCCGAAGCCTTGCCGCCGACATAGTCAGCCCACGTTGCAAGGAAGGGCTGCATAAAGCCGACGGGGAGTTCGGTAGCGTCAAACGTGATGTCCAGTTTTTGGCTCAACGGGTAAATCACTCCGTCAATATCGGCGCGGGTTTTGTCCTTGCCGGTAACTATTCCGCTAAGAAGGATTCCGCGCGAAAGGGGGTCCCAGGCGGCCCGCAGGTCGGCATTGCCGAAGATGCAGCGGTTATAACTGAAATCGCGCACCGAAAGGTCGTTGGTCTGCAAAATCGCCTCCGACGAAAGGAGCGCGCGCCCTGTGACGGTTCCGGTAGCCATACCGCCGAAGGTCACTTGCGGGCCAAGGTCGAGGGTCTGGAAAAGATAGTCAAGGTCGATATTGTCGAGTCCAACGTATAGAACGTCGGCCGAATCAGCCGAGGCGACGCCCCTGATGGCGGCCTGCTGGCCCGGACCGTCAACGACCAGATTCCCGACAACAATTGAACCGGAACGAACCCCGACATAGGCGGGATTGATTATCCAAAGCGCATCGTTGAAAATCATCTCCGACTCGCGAATCTGCACGTCGGCCCCCACCGTCAGCGGCTTGACCTGCAGGTTGACAACCCCGTCGAAGCGACGGTCGGAATCGACCTTCCAGCCGAGGAGCGTTGCGGCAGCGCCATCTTTCAGGTTTGCCCGCACATCGAAATTCATTGTCCGGCCCTTCTTGTTCTCGGTCGCGGCTTTCAGGGCGAGCGACCCTCGGGAGCCGAGGTCAAGGGTCAGGTCGGCGTCGCGCACGAGTTTTTTCCCGGCCTGGAGGTAAGGCATCCGGAGGTCAACGTGCGCCGAATCGCGGCTCTCCATAATCTCGGCCGAAATCCGGGCGTCGAAAATCGGGCGTACCGGAAGCGAAACGAGGTCGAAAAGCGGCGAGGCCTCATGGACCGTAGCCTCGACAGTGAAATCGTTCATCAGACTGTCGGAAGGCTCACCGGCCTCCGCCCAAAAGAGTTGAGGGAACGCCGCCGCGGCAATTCGGCGCCCTGCCCGCGGAAGCGTCTTGAGGTTAATCGAGCCTTCGGCCCGAAGGTCGAGCGGCCCGGAAATAAGGTCAACGGTTCGGGGCGAAGAGCGGAAATCGGTTGTCAGCCTGAGAGATTCTTCGGCGAACGCATCGCCCGTCGCCTGATTACTGAACCGCATATTATCAATCGTCAGGAAACCGGTGGGCTCAGTCAGTTCGCGGCCGATAAACTCGCCCGAGGCGGTCAGTGCAAGCGAATAGCCGGGATATTTATCCCAAAGGCCCATCAAGTCAGGGCGCAACCTCTCCAGGTTGACGCCAAAGTCGGCCAGATAATCACCCGAAATCAGCCTGGCGGTTGCCGACAGATTGCCGGAAACGACCGAGTCGTTGACGCTCACATCCACATCGTAGGACCGCCCCTTAAACTCAGCGCGGGCAGCAATTTCGCGGTAGCGCCGATTGCGCCACTCTATTGACTCCACGTCAAGATCGGCCGAGCCGGAAGAGGGCGAAAGGTCGAAGGCGCAGTTGAAAGTGGCGTCGCCGAGTTGGCGCCCGGGCAAGAGTTTATCAAGGTTGAGAGTCGAGGCGGAAGCGGTTCCGCTCAAGCGGCGTTTCAGCATCTGGCCGTCGAACTTCAAGGCTCCGATTTCGGAGTCGAAGTCAGCGTCGAGTTCAATAACCCCGGAGGCGCGTCGGGCGGCAGAACCGGTAAGATTCACCTCGCCAAGATTGGCAAGAATATTTTCCGCCTTAGGGGGCAGGGGCGCAAAAATTTCGGCAATACGCTTGATTTCTTCGGCGCGTGAATGAAGTCCGAAAGAGTTGAGAATCTGCTCGCGGCGATTACCGAAACCGCTGAAACTGAGCATTTCCCCTACCCTCAGGTCAAGGCGCGAGAGATGAAGCGAATCGCGAAAAAGTTCAACGCGTCCGCTAAGTTCCACAGGGTCGGAAACAACCGACGGATCGAACGGAAGAAGCCCGCTGAGGTCGGAAAGCATAACCCGCGAACCGGGCTTGAGGGCCACGTCGCCGAGTCGGTCGCCCCGGAGGGCAAGGTCAAGGTCTTCAAACGCCAAAGCGGAATTGGGCATACGGAGCGTCAATCCGTTGACGGTCAGCCGCTCGGGAGTGTAAACAACGTCGCCGCTGAGGCGCGTCAGAACCGGACCGCCGACTTTATGAAACTGCAGGCGGCGCAGGCGCACGCTCACACTGTCACGACTGATTCGCGGCGCGTTTATATCCGCATTCAGTCCCTTGATTTCCAGATGATTGAGGTCGACGCCCGAAGGCCGGGAATCGGTCGGGCCCACCTCGTAGGAAACCGACCCGCCGCGAATAATCACCGTATTGACCGCAAGGTCAAAATTTACGGGAGGCTTCTTGCCGTCGCCCTTCAGCGCCCTCAGTATAGGCTCCACATTGAGCGGAGAGCCCACGGAATCGCGCCTGAGGCTTATTTGCGGGTCGAGGAGGACCACGTCGGTCACGACAATCCTGCGTTTGACAAGGAGGTCATAGAGGCGCACTCCGGCAGTCAATACATTGAAGGTCAGCACCGTATCGGTCTCGGCCACAGAGATACTCGCATCCTTCAGAACCAGGCGCGAAAAAGGCTCAACGTCGAGTTCGCGGATATCAACCCGGGCGTCGAGAAGCGTCGACAGTTCCTTTTGTGCGGAATCGCGCAGACGCTCCCTGACCGACCCGAACCAAAGGAGCAGGTAGATTAAAACGGGTATCCCCACCGCCAATGACAGCAGGGACACCAGAAAAGTTCGTATTATTCTATAAGTCCACCTCACAGACCGCGTCCGTGGCATGCTTTATACTTCTTGCCACTTCCGCAGGGGCAGGGGTCGTTACGCCCGATGCGGGGTGCGGCCTTGACGGGCTGCGGGGCCTGACGCTGACCCTGAGGGGCAGAGGCGGCCTGGCGTTGGGCGTCGGCGCCTTCGTAGGCCTCGGCTTTCGAAGCGTTATAGCGCGAATAGTCGGTCTTGACGGCCTGGGCACGCTGAACCTCGGGCTGAGCCTTAGGCTGGGGCTGGGCGGGAGCCTCGGCGGCTTGCTGCTGAGCGGAGGCGGGGGGAGCCTGACGCACGTAGATTTGACCGCGCATAAGGGCTGCCGTGGCCTTGTCGTTCAGGCGCTTGAGCATAGCCTCAAAGAGGTGGAAGGACTCTACCTTATAGATAACCAGCGGGTCTTTCTGCTCGTAGCGGGCGCCCTGAACGCTCTGGCGCAGGTCGTCGAGTTCGCGCAGATGCTCCTTCCAGAGTTCGTCGATGCAGGCGAGCATCAGCAGCTTGTGCCATTCGGTCACGATGTTCTTACATCCGGCTTCCATGCTCTCCTTGACGTTGACAATCAGGCGGAAAAGGCGCTTGCCGTCGGTGATGGGCACCTGGATAATGCCCTCGTAGTGCTGATTTTCGTAGAGGTCGGTGATTACCGGGAGGGCCACTTCGACAATGCGCTCGCTCTTGCGGTTCATCGTCTCGATTGCCGCCGCGTGGAGCACTTCGATGAGTTCCTCCTTGCTCATATTCTTGTATTCCTTCTCGGTGAAGGGGGCGTTGATGGTCATCAGGGTCATCAACTCATGGTTGAGGTGCTCGTAGTCACCGACCACGTTTGCATCATGCTCATTGACAATGTTTTCGACAACGTCGTAGAGCATATTGTTGATGTCGATGCCGATGCGCTCACCCTTGAGGGCGTGCTGCCGGCGCGAATAGATATAGGTGCGCTGCTTGTTCATAACGTCGTCATACTCAAGCAGATGCTTACGCACGCCATAGTTATTCTCCTCGACGCGCTTCTGGGCCTTCTCAATCGACTTGTTGACCATCGAACTTTCGAGCATCTCGTCTTCCTTGAAGCCGAGGCGGTCGAGGGTCTTCATCACGGAGTCGGAGGCGAACATGCGCATCAGCTGGTCTTCAAACGAAACGAAGAATACCGACGAACCGGGGTCGCCCTGACGTCCGGCGCGACCACGCAACTGGCGGTCGACGCGGCGCGATTCGTGGCGCTCGGTGCCGATGATTGCGAGACCGCCGGCGTTCTTAACCTCCTCGGGGAGTTTGATGTCCGTGCCACGGCCGGCCATGTTGGTAGCAATGGTGACGGTGCCGGCGCGACCTGCCTGAGCCACAATGTC
>CAYUGU010000064.1:0-11889 GCA_964444345.1 uncultured Bacteroides sp. | reverse complement strand
GAACTTGGAAGTTCTCGATTCCATAATTAAGGAACGGGAGACTCCAGTCTCCCGCCGGTCCGCAGGACCGAGCCTTTTTCGCCCCGGAAACGAATCTCACGATTCGTCGAGAACTTGGAAGTTCTCGATTCCATAACTAAGGAACGGGAGACTCCAGTCTCCCGCGGTCCGCAGGACCGAGTTTTTTCGCCTCGGAACCGAATCTCACGATTCGTCGAGAACTTGGAAGTTCTCGATTCCATAATTAAGGAACGGGAGACTCCAGTCTCCCGCGGTCCGCAGGACCGAGTTTTTTGCACCCCGGAAACGAATCTCACGATTCGTCGAGAACTTGGAAGTTCTCGATTCCATATTTTGGCCCGGTGGAGGGAAAATTGCTTTTTTATTGCGGAAATGCTTTTTGGGTTCGGAATTTTTTATTAACTTTGTGGCTTAAAATTAACGAAAAAGTCTTATGCCGATGAAACAATTAGACACGCTCCTTGCCGAGAAACTGCTGAAAGTCAGCGCTATCAAGTTGCAGCCCGACAATCCCTTCGTCTGGGCAAGCGGCTGGAACTCACCTATTTACACGGACAATCGCGTAACCCTCTCATATCCGGAGATCCGCACTTTCATTAAGGTGGAACTCTGCCGTCTGATTCAAGAAAACTTCCCGCAGGCTACGGCCGTTGCCGGGGTGGCCACGGGCGCTATTGCCCAGGGCGCTCTGGTTGCTGACACGCTCGGCCTGCCTTACGTCTATGTGCGTTCCACTCCGAAGGACCATGGCCTGGAGAACCTCATTGAGGGTAAACTCGACCTGGGCCAGAAGGTAGTCGTTGTTGAAGACCTGATTTCGACGGGCGGCTCCTCGCTCAAGGCCGTGCAGGCTATCCGTCAGGCCGGATGTGAAGTGGTCGGTATGGTCGCTATGTTCTCCTATGGCTTCCCCGTTGCCCAGCAGGCATTTAAGGACGCCGGCGTTGAACTCATCACCCTGAGCAACTATAACGCGATGCTCGAAGCCGCCCTCGCCACTGACTATATCCGCAAGGAAGATATCGAAACCCTGCGCGAATGGCGCAAGGACCCCTCGGTCTGGGGCCCCGCAAAAGCATAACCGACCTATGGCTTCCTATAAAGGCAAACCTTTTCGCGTCAATCTTGGCAGCGCGGCCCTCTTTGACCGCGTCAGCAACCTGAGCGAACTCCGCAACCGTATGGGTGACCTCCCCGAGGAGGTGCGAGCCAAGATGGGCACGGTCAACTTTCCCGACGCCGACACTTTGGCTTTCACGGCCCCCGGAGTCGGCGAAATGAAGTTTCGCATCGTTGAGCGCACGGCTCCGTCGCGCATCAAGTTTCTGGCCGACACGGGAATGGTGCCTATCAACGTGATTATCGACCTCAATGAGGCGGGCGCGGAGGCTACGGACGTCGTGGCCACTATCGACGCCGAAATCCCGATGATGCTGCGCCCGCTGATTGGCTCCAAACTCCAGGAAGCCGCCGACAAGTTTGGCGAGATGTTTGGCCAACTCAACGGCTAACCCCCCGGAGCGAGGAGGAGAAAAATGAAATTTACTAATGTCCTTAAATATGGTATCACCCTGTTGGCACTCGTGGCCACAGGGTGTTATCATTCTGTCGACATAAACTTCGAGCGCGTCCCGAACCTGACGGTCTATATCCCCTTCCAGACCGAGGGTCAATGGGAACTTTTCGCCGCCAAGGCTCCGCTCGATGCCCGCAGGTTTATCCGCCCGCAGGGAGTCCCCGCGGGCTATGCCTATCCGGACTATTCCTATACGGGCTATGGCGGTGTGTTGCAAGTATGTGATATTCACGGAACTATGCGGGCCTATGACCTGAGTTGCCCCGTTGAGTGCCAGCGCAACGTCCTCGTAGTGGTTGACTATTCGACCAACCTTGCCCGCTGCCCCGAATGTAAGAGCACCTACGATATTTTCCTGCTCAACGGCAGCGACCAACTCGCCGGTGGCCCCGTGGCCGGCCCGGCCCTTGCAAGCGGCTACGGCCTGCGCCGCTACAGCGTCCACTTCGGCCTCGACGGCCGCTACGCGCTAATCCACTGAAAAATACAAAATACAAAATACAAAATTTTTGATCTTTTGGGGAGGTCCGTTTGTCCCCAAACGGACCAAGGGGAAGCAAAACAATGGGGGCGAGAGTCTCCCGGCTCTCGACGAATCGCAGATTCGTTTGTGCGTCTCGATAAGGTTGCGCAGGAGGTTAACCCCCCGGTCCGTTTGTCCCCAAACGGACCTCCCCAACCTTTCATACAGCGAACCCGGAGAGAAAAACGGGCCGATGGCCCGTGGAGAGCCTGGAGACTCTCCTTCCATAGCCTTCCTTTAGTTAAATTTTTTGTGGGTTCGAAAATTTTTCTTACATTTGCACCCGCATACCAACTTGCAGGGCCCTGGTATGGGGACTGAGGGTGGGTTTATGCACAGACATAATTTTGAAAGCGTTATTTGCGCGCTAATTCTTGGCTTTCTGAAATTCTCGCAAAGTTTCTAAATCCCTGCCGAGAGTAAGTGCAACGATAGACGCCCTGGATATGTAATATATATCCGGCTGTGCCCCTGCTTCGTGAGGAGTGGAGGCCGACTGGATTTGTTGCGTATACATGCGTGGGCCTCTGCGTTGCCGTCTGACAGGGATAAGGCAACCGCGAGAAGCCTCAGAAAGTAAGACGGCAACAAATACAGACACCCGCGCTTTCTGATTCTATAATCTACGTCTGCCATGGGGAGGTCAGCAGACACGCATAAACCCAATCATTTCATTATGAAGGCGATACGCATCCTTTCAATCCTCCTTCTCGCGGGAGCATCAATGCTGTCAACGACGGTCGAAGCCAAAAAGAAGCCCAAAACCCCGCAGCAAACCCTCCAAAGCCAACTGCAGCCCATCATGCCCAACGGCGAACAAAATCTCTACATCTTCTGCGAAGATGAAGGCCTCGATATGCCCGGCGAGTATATGGCCGGTTTTGGCATTTATGAGGGCGCCGAAACCCGTCAGGAAGCACTTCTGGAGGCTAACCGAATTGCCGTGACCGAACTTGGAACCAAGTTTGCCGGAGTTATCAACAACGCGATTTCCGACTATAACAAATCTACGAAAATCCCCAATGCCAAGAAGATTTCGGAAAGCCAGCGTGAATCGCTGACAACATCTGTTGCCCAGGAGGCTGTCAATAAGTATGGCAATGCCGTATGCCGCAAAATGTCGCAGGCCGCTGACGGCAGTTATATCGGCTATGTAGCCCTGCACTTCATGGAATCGGAAATGAACCGAGCAATGACTGAGCAGATGCAGGAAATGAAAGTTGACTTCGACCGCGACCAGTTCATGAAGAGTATGCAGGAGCAACTCGACAAGTATAACGAGCAAAAAGCGAAAGAGCAGGCTGCCTACGGCGAATAACCCCCATGAAACGCTTACTTATCTCACTGACAGTGGCTCTCTGCGCAATCGCCGCAGGGGCCACTGACCTGGCCGACCTTATGCCCTCGTGGGCTCGCCATACACCCAACCCGCCGGCCGATGCTAACTACTTTCTCAGTTGGGGTTCCGGTGTAGGCCGGACCGAACAAGAGGCCAAAAACGCTGCCTGGACCGATGCTCTCAACCGTTCGTTCCACGAACTGCGCGTCGCCGGAATCTCCAAGCAAGACATCAACTCCGTCTCGACCAAAGGAATTGACGGCGTCGTCTCCTTCCATAAGGTGAAGCGCCGCGTCGTGGCCGAATCGGCCCCGATTATGCTCGCCAACGGCGTTAAGGTCTTCATCCTCATCCAGGTGCAGCGCAACGTCAACGGCCCCGACGACTTCTACGACCTGAACACCCGAAAGTATGACGACCGGGCATTTAACCGCGCCGTGGCCGACTATAACGCCCAATTCACCGGCCGCTACCCCTTCTCGGCCCGCGTCTTCGTGCCCGGCATGGCCCAGATTCACAAGGGGAGCGTGGCCAAGGGCGCAATCATCATAGGCGCCGAGACGGCCTGCGTTGCCGGCATCGTCGCCACGGAATGTATGCGCGCCTCCTATCAGTCGAAAATCAAGAACACCCATAACGCCTCCCATAAGTTGACCTACCAAAACAAGGCCTCCAACTGCCAGAACGCCCGCAACATACTGATTGGCGCCGCTGTGGCCGTCTACGCCTGGAACGTCATCGACGGCGCCGTTGCCCGCGGCCCGCGCCGCGCGCCCGAAATGGCCCTCGCCCCCTGCGCGTTCAATGAAGGTATGGGCCTCGCTATGACAATCAAATTCTAAACCCCACACAAAAAATCACAAAAAATAATGAAAAAGTACTTTGCCCCGCTGCTGCTCTGCATCCTCGCAGTCTGCACCCTCTCGTCCTGCACCAAGGACGAACTCGATATCTTCTCGACCCTCCACGGCATCGTTGTTGACGATACCACCGGCGAATGTATCCCCGGCGCCACAGTGACCCTCAGCCCCGGCGGCAAAACCCAGACCACCGGCTCCGACGGCCGCTACCAATACCCCGAAGTAGACCCGATGCAATACACCGTGACCGTCCAGAAACCCGGCTACAACACCAACCGCAAGATGATCACCGTAGTCTCCGGCCAAGCCACCGAAGCCAACATCACCCTCCACAAAATCAACTAAGTTACTGAGTTAAGGTTCATATCTTAGATCCATTTATACTAATATAGGTGGATTTAAGATATGATCCACCTTATTTTCTACGATTAAACAGTTATGACAGGCAGGAAAGTTCTTCGATATTTTGCAATTATAGTTTTCTGTACCCTGATTGGCTCATGCAGAGATGATAATAATCCGCTGACTGACAGCAATAAGGCTGCCGGCTCAATAATGGGCGTAGTGACTGACTTTGCTACCGGCGACCCTGTAGCCAACGCCAATGTTTCGCTCCGTCCCGGAGGCGAAACAACCCTTACGGGTTCCGACGGTCGTTTTGAGTTCCTCGATATTAAGGACGGCGACTACTCTCTTACCGTTTCCAAGGCGGAATATACCGAGTTGATCGACGACTATGTGATTCAGGTCCGAAACGGCAAAAGGATGCGCCGCGACGTGCAAATCAAGAAGTTACCGACCTCGCTCGCCATAACGGATATGGCCGGCTCGCCCCTTTCGGTACTTGATTTCGGGGCAGACTCCTGGACCATGTCTAAATCGTTCAACATCTTCAATAACGGGACTGTCCCCGTGCGTTGCTCGTTGGTCTACTCCTGTAGTTGGATTGCCTCCGTCAGCACTCTCCCTGAAATCATCCAATCCGGCTCAACAGTCCCGGTAACAGTCACGATTGACCGCAACCGACTGCCCGAAGGACGCTCTTCGTCGGTCATCACCATCTCGACCAACAACGGAAGCGCCGAACTGACCGTCACAGCCACAAGCGCCGGCGGCAACCCTCCTCAGGTCAGCATTCAACCCGTCAGCGAAGATGCCCTCTCGGAAACATCTGCCCTGATTCAGGGCGTAGTCTCTAATGCTTATGGCGCGAAAGTTACCGACTGCGGGTTCTATATAAGCATTCGCAATAATCCAACTGAAAACGACCGAATTGTCCGTGCCGCGGCCTCGCAAAGTTCTTTTAGCCATACGATAACTGGCCTTGAACCCGGAACGACCTACTACTGTCGCGCCTTTGCCACGACCAATTTGGGCACAGGCCTGAGCCCCGAAATCGCCTTCACCACTCGCGCGGGAATGGCAGAATGTGGAGCAACTTCTATATCAAACATAGGCTCCACAACCGCTAAGGCAACGTCGAGTGCCTCGGCCCCTAATGGGGTAAAGATAACCGAAACCGGGTTTTGCTGGACCTCCGCAAATGCCGACCCCACCATTGCCGGCAATCGCATTTCGGCAAGTTTTGGCACCGGAACTTTCAGCCAGTATCTCTATCCGCTGCAACCCTCAACTACCTATCGTGTTCGAGCCTATGCCATTAGCGAGTATGGAACGGCCTACGGCCCCGTAGTAACTTTCACAACCACTTCTCCCGAAACTATTTTCTAAGCCTATGCCTATCAGTCGAATCATACAGATATTCGCCTCACTCCTTTGCCTTCCAATTCTTTGGAGTTGCAGCAGCAAAGACGATGAACCCTCGGCGTACACCGGCAGCATCTATGGTGCCGTGACCGACTTCACTACGGGCGAACCGATTGCCAACGCAAACGTCTCGCTCCGTCCCGGCGGCGAGACTACACTGACCGGCTCCGACGGCATATATGAGTTTCTGAACGTTGCCGACGGGAACTACTCAGTAGTAGTGACCAAAGCGGACTATATCGACCAAATCGACGACTATATCATTCAAGTCAGTGACGGCCGGCGAATGAGGCGAGACGTAACTATCCGCAAAAAAATGACCGACCTAATGATTACAAATGTCAACGGCTCGGCTATTTCGGAACTGAACTTCGGCTCTGATCCCTACATAACGGTCAAGGCCTTTAACATCTTCAATAACGGAACAGAAAAACTACAATGCTCTCTATCTTACTCCTGTAACTGGATTAAATCGCTATCCTCAACTTCCGAAGCCCTTTCTCCGGGCCGGAATGTAACGATAAGCATTGAAATTGACCGTCAGAAACTCAGCCGGGGCGTCAACGAAACTCCGCTCTACATAACCTCCGCCTCGCGGAGCAACATGCTGAAAATCATTGCCGTTCAAAATACCTCAGAGGTCGCGCCGAATGTAGTGACCCTCCCGGTAACCTACTCTGACGGAACGATAAACGCCTGGTGTGACACCTTCCACGGGTCGGTCCTCGCCGAAGGTAACCCGCCTTACACTGCCCGCGGATTCTGCTTCTCCTCAACCAATAAGACTCCGACGATTGATGACAACCGCATCAACGTGGGCGGTACAGGCTTAGGCGAATTCAGTTATACCTATCGCAACTTCCCGCCAACCACTACCCGCTACTACGTGCGCGCCTGGGTTATGTACGGGCCGGACAACAAGGTTCAATATGGTGATACCCAAACATTTGTCTATAATGATGTGCTTTAAAAGACTCCTTCTCTTATTGCCGTTCTTCGCCTTGATAACAGCCGTGTTCTCGGGTTGCAGCAAAGACGACGACCCGAAACCGACATGCTCTATCTACGGCAAAATCGAATGTCTCCAAAACAACGGCGTGACCGTAACTCTCGAAAACTCCGCTGATTCAAACGACAAATATTTTGCCGTTTCAGACGCTCATGGCGCATTTGAAATCCACCACGTTCCCGAAGGAAAATATTCCGTGTCGGCCACAAAAGAAGGCCTGCGTTGGGTCCTGATGAAATTTGACGGCGTTGCTAATCATTCTGACCGCCTCATCCATGTCAAGGGGAGCGGAAACAAAGAACTGTCAATAGTCATGACCAACACCGCCTATGTCAACCCCGGTTTCGCCTTGGAACTTACTGACTTCAACGGAAACCCTGTAGGCTCAACCATGAGTATACCCCGAGGGACAACCTCTCTGTCGTTCCGCCTCTATAACGGCTCAGACAATGTACAGGCCTGGAGCATCGAGGGAACCGAAAACTGCTTCATAGAATACAATAACCCCGCAGAATATCTCTACGGCACAAAAAAGATTTTCACCTCCTTCAATCAAAAGAGCGGAATCGTGAACCCCGGCGAAATTGCCTACATAATAGGTTATATCGACCCCGAAATATACACTTACGCCAACTACGTCACCCAAAAATACACTACCATTGACATAGTCAACGGTAACACCCGCAAAACCATCAACCTAAACTTCGATTTCTAAATCCCAAAACCAACATAATCCACAATGAAAAAATATCTGTTTTTACTGCTGGCGGTTTGCGGCCTGCTTACCGCCTGCTCCGACGACTCCAAATCGGATGGCGGAATGACGCCTATTTCTTCTGGTGCTATCTATGGTATGGCTATTGACGCTGAAAATCAAGAGCCGATGCGTGGCGTCAATGTCCAACTCTGTACCAAAGCCGGAAGCACCCTTAGTAGCACCGTGACCTATGATGACGGTCACTTCGAGTTTGCCGATGTAAACCCAGGCGAATATACCGTAATCATTGCCTCAACCAAGTATCCTAACGTAAGTTACGACTTCACGGTCGAAGCCGGTCGCACCGCCTCCCTCGACATCCCTTTAGGACTGTATACAAATCCTTACTTCCCAATTTACTTATCCTCGATTTATTCGTCCCGTTATGAGGAGTTTTGGATAGATATTACTTTACCAAATGAAGAAAATGTAGAAATAATAGAGGAAGGTGTTTACTATTCTGAATCCGATAATCCTATGACAACCGGAGCAAAAGCAACCTATGCTAACTACACATATGGGTCATATGAATTCAAAGGTTCTAAAACCACAATGTACTATGTTCAAGCCTATGTTAAAGACAATAAAGGGAATACCTATCTAAGCGAAATAATACATATTACGGAAGTAGCAAAAGCGCCTGAGGTTAAAACGGTTGATATTACGCGAGTTAATGCGACAAAGGTAATTCTCGAAGGTCTGATTGAACACAAGGGCAATCCCGTTTACACTGAGCGCGGATTTATCGTGTCAACAGATTATAAAAATCCAACGCTTTCAGATATTGATGCCACTACCACAAAAATTCCCGTTGATGGAGTCGAAATGACCTTTAAAGCGGTTATTGATATCGTTGCCGACACAAAATATTATATCCGCGCATATGCAGTAAATGACGGCTTTATTGCCTACGGTGACGTAAAGAAGATTGAAGACTATGCTCCGGAGGTTACAACAGGTGAGGCAACCGAGATAACGGAAACCAAAGCAACTCTATCGGGCGAAATCACGAACGAAGGCTACCCCAAATTCACTGAACGTGGATTCATTATTTCTTCCGAGATTAAACGCCCAACGATGTCAGACATCAGTGCGAATACTCTAAAAGTAGTAGTTGAAGGCACAAGCCCCCAATTCTCCAAAGAGTTGATAAATCTGACTACCAACACCGAATACTATTACCGTGCCTACGCAAAAAGCGACAAATTCACCGCTTACGGCGACGTTATGACAGTAACGCCAAAAGAACCCGAAGAATTCTATACCATTGGCAATCTTATGATTCAAGGGACCGATATAGGTACAACTCTAACTTGGTCTGCTGCAGGCACAATGTGCAAAAACAACCGGGAAGGAGGATATAGCGATTGGAAACTCCCAAGCAGAAATGAATGTGCTATTATGTATAACGATAGAACAAGATTGGGGTTGTTAAAAGAATTGTATTGGACTAGAGATTACGCAGAATATTCTTATGACTATCATCCATACATTTACGATATGGCAACTGGAAATTATCGCATCCTTGATTCTGGGCACTATCGAGCACGTTGCGTGCGAACCATAACTAACTAACTAATTATTTCATAATTATAGTTTGTGGTCAGTAAACCTAAGGGTCCAGTGAGAACCTAAATGTCCTTTTCTGGAGGTGCCGGTCGGCGATCGGCGCCTCCATAGGCGAATAAGGGAAAGGCGACGTCTCGTCGCCGCTTTCGATAGAGATTCCGGGTTGCCCGTATGGTGGCGCTTGGAAATCGCCACCGCCCTGCCTTGGGTCGCGGCGGCAGACTTTGCGGCGACGAGACGTCGCCTTTCCCTTGGTCGCGTCTTACTTTGGGGCGGTTTTGTTTGGTGGGTTGGGGGATTTTTGTTATTTTTGCAGTTGATTTAACGTATTGTGTATGAAGAAGATTTTTGCTTTGGCTTTTGTTTTGTCGCTGCCCGCCGTGGCGGGGGCGCAGTCGTCGTTTGAAGATTTCCGCAATCAGGCCCGCGCGGGTTTCGAGTCGTTTCGCGACAAGTCGCGCAGCGATTTCGAGGAGTTCCGCCGCAAGATTAACGCCGATTATGCGGCTTTTTTGGAGGCGGCGTGGAAGCCGGCCGAAAGCAGTAAGCCGAAGCCGGAGCCGGAGCAGCCTAAGCCCGTGCCTCCCGTGATTTTCGATAAGGACCGGGATTCTGAACCGGAGCCTAACCCCATAGAAATCAAGCGCGTAGTGACTATCCCCACTCCGAAGCCCACGCCGCAGCCTATTGCGCCGCTGGGCGACGACACGGAGCCTAACTTCGAGTTGATTCCGATTCGCGGCTCGCGGCCCGTCAAGCCGAAGCAGGACCGTCCGACCCTCGGGGGAAGTCAGGGCAAGCCTTCGCACGAAATCAGCGGCCCCATCGCCGTCAAGCCGCAGGCGCCGCGCCCCGTGACTCAGCCGGTTTCGTTCCTCGGGACTCCGCTCAACGTGCGCTGGGACAAGAAGAACGCCCTGCGCCTGACGGGAGTCGACGAGAAGGCGGTGGCCAACGGTTGGAAGGACCTTTCCGACGGCCGCGCCGACAACCTTTTGCGTGACTGCCTTGAGTTGCGCGACGCCCTCGAACTGACCGACTGGGCCTATCTGCGCCTGCTCTCCGACGTCAGCGCCGCCATTGCCGGCAAGGACTCCAACGAGGCCGCCCTGCTGATGGCGTGGCTCTACTGCCAGAGCGGCTACAAGATGAGGCTCGCCTCCTCGGCCACACGCCTTTATATGCTTTTCGCCTCCGATCATCTGATCTATAACCTGAGTTATTTCCCCATCGACGGCACGTCGTTCTACCCCTATAACTGCCAGGAAAAGAGCCTGCGCATTTCGTCGGCCGAGTTTCCCAAGGAACAGTCGCTCTCGCTCATAATATCCGCCGAGCCGCGCCTCAACTCCGAACTCTCCGAGCCGCGCCAGATGACCTCCAAGCGCTTCCAGTCGGCCAACTTCAAGACGCAAATCAACAAGAACCTGATTGACTTCTACAATACGTATCCGACGTCGTATATCAACGGCGACATCATGACGCGCTGGGCAATGTATGCCAACGTTCCGGCCTCGGAGGAGTTTCAGGAGTTTGTCTATCCGGCTATGCGTAAGGCGATTGAGGGCAAGAGCAAGCGCGAAGCCGCCGAAGTGATTCTCAACTGGGTGCAGACGGCTCTGACCTACGAGTATGACGAAAAAGTATGGGGCGAGGACCGCGCATTTTTCGCTGACGAGACGCTCTATTATCCCTATGCCGACTGCGAGGACCGCTCGATTCTTTTCTCGCGACTGGTGCGCGACCTGCTCGACCTCGACGTGATGCTGGTTTACTACCCGGGCCACCTGGCCACGGCCGTCGACTTCAACGAGACGGAGCCGGAGGGCGACTATCTGACCTACAAAGGCCGCCGCTTCACGGTTTGCGACCCGACCTACATCAACGCCGGCACCGGCCGCACCATGCCCAACATGGACAACTCCTCGGCCCAGGTCATCCCCCTGGAGAGAAACTGAGAAAAATACAAAATACAGAATACAGAATACAAAATTTAGGAGTACCAACTCTTGTTGTTGCGGAACTCCAAAAAACGCGAGTTCCCCGGGATTTGCACGCGCCCTCGCGTGCATGGCGCGTAAGCGCCAATTAACAGATTATAAAGTGCTTGCAGTCAAAGACGCTTGCGCGTCTGCCACGCGAGGGCGCGTGGCCGTTCCCGGTTTTCTGAGTTCTACAACCCCCTCCCCGGTTTTATCCCCCCCTATATAGAATGGGAAAAGCCCCGGGGAGGCCGGGGCTTTTCGGGGTTGGGCTGAGGCGAGGTTAGGCCTTGCCGTTCGAGCCGAGCACGTTGACGATTTTGTGCTTGTAGAGTTTTTCCATTTCGTCGCGGGCCGGGCCGAGATATTTGCGGGGGTCGAATTCGCCGGGCTTCTCGTTGAAGACCTTGCGAACGGCGGCGGTCATTGCGAGACGGCTGTCGGAGTCGATGTTGATTTTGCAAACAGCGCTCTTGGCAGCCTTGC
>CAYUGU010000063.1:0-12465 GCA_964444345.1 uncultured Bacteroides sp. | reverse complement strand
ACGTTTGATGATGTCCTCCTGATTCCCGCTTACTCCGAAGTGCTTCCGCGCGATGTGGAACTCACCACCCGTTTTTCACGCAATATAACCCTTAATGTTCCGCTGATTTCAGCCGCGATGGACACCGTAACCGAGGCGCCTTTGGCAATTGCCATTGCCCGCGAAGGTGGTATCGGCGTAATCCATAAAAATATGTCAATCGCCGAACAGGCCCGTCAGGTCCACGCCGTAAAGCGTGCCGAAAACGGTATGATTTATGACCCCGTGACTATTAAGCGCGGTTCAACCGTTGGCGATGCACTTGCTATTATGGAGGAATATCATATCGGCGGTATTCCCGTAGTCGACGACGAAAAGCATCTTGTCGGTATCGTTACCAATCGCGACCTGCGTTTTGAAAGTGACCATACTCGCCCCGTTGATGAGGTTATGACCAAGGAAAACCTGGTGACTACTTCGCAGTCGACTGACCTCGAAGAGGCTGCCCGTATTCTCCAGAAACATAAGATTGAGAAACTCCCTGTGGTGGACGCTGAGGGTCGTCTTCTCGGTCTTGTAACCTATAAGGATATCACCAAGGCCAAAGACAAACCGATGGCTTGCAAGGATAAGTTCGGACGCCTGCGTGTAGCAGCCGGTGTCGGTGTGACGGCGGATTCGCTCGAACGCGTTGCCGCCCTTGTTGATGCCGGAGTTGACGCAATCGTGATTGATACGGCCCACGGTCATAGTGCCGGCGTGGTCAATGTGCTCCGTCAGGTTAAGGAAAAGTATCCCCAGATTGACGTAGTTGTGGGTAATATCGCTACGGGTGAGGCTGCTAAATATCTCGTTGAAAACGGCGCTGACGGTGTGAAGGTAGGCATCGGCCCCGGTTCAATCTGCACGA
Organism: uncultured Bacteroides sp.; assembly: GCA_964444345.1. Classification (GTDB taxonomy): domain Bacteria; phylum Bacteroidota; class Bacteroidia; order Bacteroidales; family Muribaculaceae; genus UBA3263. The sequence goes on along the minus strand of CAYUGU010000063.1, from coordinate 11,576 downwards.
CCCGTGTGATTGCCGGTGTAGGTGTGCCCCAACTCTCAGCCGTCTACGACGTTGCCAAGGCCCTTGAAGGTACGGGTGTGCCTCTGATTGCCGACGGCGGTATTCGATATAGCGGTGACATCGTGAAGGCTCTTGCTGCCGGTGCATACTCCGTAATGCTTGGCGGAATGCTTGCCGGTGTTGACGAAACTCCGGGCGACACGATTATTTACAACGGACGTAAATATAAGGCCTATCGCGGCATGGGTTCGCTCGAAGCAATGGAAAAAGGCTCGAAAGACCGTTACTTCCAGGGCAACGTAACCGATGCCAAGAAATTGGTTCCCGAAGGTATTGCCGCCCGTGTACCCTACAAGGGTTCGCTCTATGAGGTGGTCTATCAGATGCTCGGCGGCCTCCGTTCGGGTATGGGCTACTGCGGTGCGAAGAATATTGACGCGCTCCATCAGGCCAAGTTTACCCGCATAACCAATGCCGGTGTGGCCGAGTCGCATCCCCACGACGTAGCAATCACTTCCGAAGCCCCCAACTACTCTGCTTCTCATCAATAACTACTATAAAATAACACAACTCTAACAACACAAATGAAAAAACTGATTGTTCCCGTAGCGATTCTCGCCATTGGAGCCGCACTTTGGGCCAAACCGAAAGACCCGGTAGTGATGACTATTGATGGTGTGCCCGTGACGCTCAGCGAATTTGAATATCTCCGCCATAAGAATGCGGGGCAGCAACTTGAAGAGGAAACTCTCGAACAATATAAGGATCGTTTCATCGACTATAAACTGAAAGTCATTCAGGCTCATAAGGAAGGGCTTGACACAACCGCCGACTTTAAGAAAGAATATAATTCTTACCGTCGCGAACTCGCCCAGCCTTATCTTCAGGATACGACGGTTCTTGATCCTATTTACGAGCGCGCTTATGCCCACACCCTTGAGGATATTAACGTTGACCACCTGATGGTCAGCCTCTCGGATCGAGAGCGTATGGATTCTATCCGCAACGCGATTATTAACGGAGCCGACTTCCTAGAAATGGCTGAAAAATTCTCGGTTGACCCCTCGATGAAGCGCAATCACGGCCACTATGACTGGATTCGCGTAGGCGTTTATCCCTGGGAATTTGAAGATGCAGCCTGGGAAACTCCCGTTGGTCAAGTATCGGAAGTTATCACGACTCCTTATGGCTATCACATTGTTCGCGTTAACGATCGCCGCCCCTCGGCCGGTCAGGTTCATGCCTCGCATATCCTTGTGCCTCAGAAGGAAACGGCCGATTCGCTCTATAAACTCGTAACCTCGGGCGCTGACTTTGCCGAAGTTGCCCGCGCAAACAGCACCTGCGGCTCCGCTCCTCAGGGTGGCGACCTCGGTTGGTTTGAACGTGGCCAGATGGTTCCCGCTTTCGAGAAGGTTGCGTTTGAACTTGGTGAAGGCCAGATCTCCGAACCGTTCCAGACCCAGTTCGGTTGGCACATTGTCAAGAAACATGGCGCCCGCGTTGCTGATAAAGCGGAAGTTATGAAGAAAATAAAGGGTCAGGTTGCCCGCGATGATCGCTCGAAACTCCCCGCTCAGGCCCGCGCAGAACAACTCAAAAAGGAATATAAGAGTTCTGTAATTGAAGAAGGTCGCAAAAAACTGATTGCCTCCGTAACCGACTCCGGCTATGTAGCCACCTCGCGTATCCTCAAAGAAGACAAAACTCCGCTCTTCTCGGTAGCAGACTCTATCGTTACTATCGGCGACTTCTTTACTCCTCATGCTCCCACAATTAACACTCGCCACGAAATCTCCACGCAGATTAACGAACTCAACAAGGTTCTTGATCGTCGCTTGAACGCCATTGTTCTTAATTACGAGAGCAACCGTCTGGGCAATAAGTATCCCGATTTCCGCAATGTTGACCGCGAATATCGCGAAGGCCTTTTGGTTTATGCCGTGAGCGACAAGCACGTTTGGCAACATCCTACCGAACATCCTGAAGATCTCGAAGCATACTTTGATGCTCATCGCGCAGATTATACCTGGGACAAACCCCACTGGAAAGGCTATATTATTTACGCAACCACCGACTCTCTTATTCAGGAAGTAAACAAATTCCTTGACGAAACCAAGCCTCAGGGTTCGGAAGTCGGTAAGGTTCTGAAAGAACGTTTCCCGAAACATATTCGCATTGAGCGCGTAGTTCTTCCCGAAAAGAACAATCAGGTAGTTGACTACATCGCTTTCGGTGGTCCTGAACCCAAGTTCCACAATGCGGTTATGATGCGCTACTTCACCCCCTATCTCGGCCATATCATCTATGCGCCCGAAGAGGCAGCCGATATCCGTGGTCGCGTTACCGAAGACTATACCCATGATCTTGAGCGCGAATGGGTTAAAGAACTCCGCAAGACCTATCCCGTAAAGGTTGAGGAGAAAGTGCTCAAGAAAATCAAATGATTTTTCTGAAAAATACGCTTTCGAGCGCGGTCGCTATGGTGAGTATTACCCTACTCCCCGCGGTGGCCGCGCTCACTTCTTGTTCATCGTCGGCCGACGAGAAGGATTCCACGGTTGCCGCGCGCGTAGGCTCCTCGAAACTGTCGTTTGAAGAGGTGGAGAAAAGTCTTCCCTTGGGCGTATCGGGCGAGGACTCCGCAACTATGGCCGAGGATTATATTACTCGCTGGATTGTAGACGAACTCGTCAGTGAGATTGCCGCAAATAATATTCACAATCTGGAGGAAATCGACCGGATGACGGCTGACTATCGCCGAAATCTTATAATGGAGGAATATCGCCGGCTAAAACTCGAAGAAGATACTTCGCTCGCCGTCAGCCGGCAGCAGATTGAGGAGTTTTATGCTAACTATGGCGGGGAAATGAGACTTCGGGAACCGATGGTCCGCGGAATTTTCATATCGGTTTCATCCAATTCGTCTCAACTTCCTGCGATTCGGCGATATTATACCTCAGGGAAATCAGACGACATTGAAAAACTCGAGAAGGTTGGATTGACCGAAGCGGTTACCTACGAATATTTCCGCAACCGCTGGATGCCGGTCAGCACAATTACCGACCGTATTCCCGGCAAACCGACCGTAACCTACAAAGGACAGAAAATTGACCTCACCGACGGGGAAATGACCTATCTTCTCTCGGTTAGTGACTTCCTGCCGTCCGGAGCCTCGATGCCTCTGAGCATTGCAGAGCCTGAAATCCGTAAAACTCTTGAACAATCGCGCAACCGCGAGATTGACGCCCAACTGAACTCACAACTGTATAATAAAGCCATCAAAGACGGAAAAGCATGGAGACACAATCCGCAAACCGAACAAAACTGATTTACCGGATTACGATTATCGGCAGTATAGTCAACCTGCTGCTCGTTATAATTAAGTTTATCGGCGGAACAATAGGACGCAGTTCGGCTCTATTGGCTGATGCAGTCCATTCGCTTTCCGACTTCCTTACGGACATTATAGTTCTTGTTTTCGTAAAGATATCCTCCAAGCCTCAGGATGAAGGACACGATTATGGACACGGTAAATATGAGACTCTGGCAACTATAATTATAGGTGTTGTCCTCTTGTTTGTCGGAATTACCTTATGCTATGAAAACGCAATCCGGATTGCGCGCGCAGTCCGGGGCGAGGTGCTCCCCCGCCCGGAAATAGTCGCACTTTTGGTTGCAGCAATTTCTATTTTGGCTAAAGAGTTGCTCTATCAGTACTCGGTTCGCAAAGGTCGTTCTCTTTCGTCAAAGGCGCTGGAGGCCAATGCGTGGCATCACAGATCCGACGCCCTATCGTCAATCGGAACTCTGGTAGGCATCAGTGGCGCAATGTTCTTAGGCGAACGTTGGCGCATACTCGACCCTATTGCCGCAGTAGTTATCAGTGCATTCATTATCAAGGTTGCTATTGATATTATCCGGCCATGTCTCGACGAACTTTTAGAGCGTTCGCTCCCCGAAGATACCGAGCGCGAAATCACTGACATTATGCTGACGACTCCCGGAGTGAAGGCCATGCATAGACTTCGTACTCGCCGAATCGGGAATAACATAGCAATTGAGGCACACATCAAGATGGACGGTGATATATCGCTCCACGAGGCCCACCTGATTGCTTCGGAAGTCGAGAAAGAACTTCGAGAAAAGTATGGCCCGGAAACACATATCGGGTTGCATATGGAGCCGCTGAACTGAGCGGCTCCAATTTTTTGCCATTCTTAACAATTTTGTTAGGAATATTTGCGGGTTTCATAATTTTGTTATACCTTTGCGTTAACAAAATTGTTAATCCATACTGTTAATTGTATTTCGTATGAGTCAAAACACTGAAAGACAGAATACAGAGGAGAGAATCCTTAAAGCCGCAGAGCAAGAATTTCTCGCTAAAGGATATGGCGGTGCACGCACAACAGCCATAGCCTCCGCCGCGGGAGTTACTCACGCAATGCTCCACTATTATTTCCGAACCAAAGAAAACCTTTTCCAACGAATTATCTCCGAGAAGATTTCGAAGATGAAAGGGCTTATGTTCAGCACTTTGCTGAATACCGACATGCCGCTTGAAGAAAAAATCACATTTGCAATTTGCAATCACCTCGATTTTCTCGCAGAGAATCCGGACCTCCCCTCTTTTATGATTTCAATTATTAACTCCAATCCGGAATGGAATGAGTTTCTAAGTTCGAACGTCACGACCGTGGGAAGAAAAGTCATTGAGGGATTTCAAGAAGACCTCGACCGAAACGCTGCCAACGGAGTATGCCGCCCGACTGATGCCCGGATGCTCCTTCTCGATATTCTTTCGTTGAATGTCTTCTCCTTTGTCGGGGCGCCGATGATAAATTTTGCTCTCGGAGAATTCAACGATTCGGACTTCATCGAAAAGAGAAAGAAGAACAATGTGGAAATTATTCTTAACAAACTAAAACCATGAAAAAGAAACGACTTATTCTTTGCGTCATCCTTGCCTTTGCAACAATTCACGGTTTCGGGCAAGTGACTCTCGAAGAGTGCTTGACGAAGGCGGAGGAAAATTATCCCCTGATAAAGAAATATGACCTTCTTTCTCAAACTCAAGACCTTTCGCTCTCGGAAGTGAATAAGCAATGGCTCCCGACCGTAGGGCTATATGCCCAGGGAACACTGCAAAACGCTGTTCCCGAATTTCCGTCGGCCCTGACAGACCTGATGGCTCAGTTCGGTCGTGAGATGAAGGGCCTCGACAAATTTCAGTATAAGGTTGGCCTTGAATTGACCCAACCCATTTGGGATGGAGGGGCAACCGCCGCCAAACGTCAGGTCCTCCGCACTACGGAGCGCGAGAATGAGGCTACCCTCACTTCGGGGCTCTATGCTGTCAGAGAGCGTGTTATGTCACTCTTCTTTGGTGCGCTCCTGACCCAAGAACAGATTAAGCAACAAGAAGCGTCGATTGAACTTCTGCAAGCGAACTTGCAGAAAATAGAATCATTGATTCGGGAAGGTGCCGCAATGAGAAGCGATGCGGATAACGTTGAGGCTCAGATCCTTTCAAGCGAACAGAGGCTTGCGGAAGCAAGAGGCTCCCTTGAATCATATCGCAAGGTTCTAAGCCTATATACGGGTGAAGATATTGAGCATAAATACCTGCTCAAACCTCGGAAAACAATGCCTGCGGAACTTACTTCAAATCGCCCTGAACTCGCCGTGTATGCCGCCCAAATCAGTCGAAACAATGCCCAAAAGGCGGAAATTAAAAGTACCCTAATGCCTAAAATCAGCGCCTTTATGCAATCCTTCTACGGCTATCCCGGTTTCAACAATTTCGAGGCGATGATGAACCGCAATCTTTCGTTCAACATTCTTGGCGGTATTCGTCTCAACTGGACCCTCAATCCGCTTTATACCCGCAAGTCTTCGCTCAAAAAAATCGATATTGCCAACGAAAATGTACAGGCCGACCGCGAGACATTCCTGTTCAACTCCGAACTGCAATCAAGCGCACAAACTATTGAAATAAAGAATATGGAGGAAGTAATTAGCAAGGATGAAGAGATAATCCGCTTGCGGGCAGCCGTTCGCCGGGCAGCCGAAGCGCAACTCGATAATGGCGTGATTGATACGGTTGCCCTTTTATCGAAGATTAACGATGAGAATCAAGCCAGACTGAACGCCGAGTTTCATGAAATCAAGTTGTTGCAGTCAATTTATCAACTCAAAAACACCTTAAACCAATGAATAAAAAATATTTAGTATCATTCCCGCTTGTGGTATTGTCCGTACTAACCTCCTGCAATAAGGAAGCCGACTATGACGCCACAGGTATTTTCGAGGCCACCACAGTAACTGTCTCTGCGGAGACAGCCGGAAAAATCACAAGTCTTCCGGTTCGGGAGGGTGACAAAGTAAGTCTTAACCAACTGATTGCCACGATTGATACAACAACCTTAACACTGCAGATTGCCCAGTTGCAAAGCCAGCAACAGTCGACTCGTAATTCATCGCCTGACATTACGGCACAAGTTGCTTCGCTGCGTACTCAGATTGCCCACCAAGAGCAGGAATTGCAACGCCAGGAGCGTCTGCTTCAATCGGGAGCAACGACACGTAAGGTTTACGACGATGTTCAGGCCCAACTCAATACTCTCCGAAATCAACTCAACGGACAACTCTCCACACTCAATAAAAGCAAGAACTCCATCTCGGATAATGCCGAGGCCATTGCCTTTCAGATTGACCAGGTGCGCCAGCAGATTGTTAAAAGTACATTGAAATCACCCATTTCCGGTACTATTCTCGAGAAATATGCCGAGGAGGGTGAATATGCTATGCCTGGAAAGGCGCTCGTCAAGTTGGCCAACCTGGACGACGTATACCTTCGAAGTTATTTCACTGCCAATCAGTTGGCTGATTTTAAAATCGGCGACACGGTTACGGTCATTGCCGACTTTGGAGGAGACAGCCGGTTTGAATATCCCGGCACAATTACCTGGATTGCCCAAGAGAGCGAATTTACTCCCAAATCGATTCAGACAAAGGATTCTCGAGCCAACCTTGTAAATGCAGTCAAGATTGCCGTGAAAAACGACGGTCGTCTGAAACTCGGGCAGTATGGAGAAGTGAAATTATAACCCCCTCCTGATTAAAGTGGATACGGCAATTTCCATCAGTAATGTCAGCAAATCCTTCGGAACTATTCAGGCTCTGAAAGACGTAAATCTGACCGTAGGGACCAACGAACTCTTTGGCCTTATCGGACCCGACGGTGCGGGTAAAACTACGCTCTATCAGATTCTTGCCACCCTCAGCAGTCCTGATTGCGGAAGTGCCCGCGTTCTCGGACTCGATACGGTTAAGGCGTATAAGACCTTACGCACTAAGATTGGGTATATGCCCGACCGTTTTTCGCTTTATCCCGACCTTTCGGTAAAGGAAAACCTCGAATTTTTCGCCTCGATTTTCGGAGTTTCTGTTAAGGATAATTATGACCTGATTGCCCCGATTTTCGGGCAGTTGAGCAGGTTTCCCAATCGACGCGCCGGAGCCCTTTCAGGAGGTATGAAGCAAAAACTCGCTCTCAGTTGCGCTCTGATACACCGTCCGGAGATTCTTCTGCTCGACGAGCCAACCACCGGAGTTGACGCCGTTTCGCGAAGCGAGTTTTGGGATATGCTTTCCGAACTGAAGAAAAGCGGTATTACGATTATGGTTTCAACCTCATATATGGATGAAGCAAACCGATGTGAACGGATTGCAATTATTGACTCCGGGAGGATTCTCAGGGTCGATACCCCCACCCGACTTATTGCCGGCTTAAATGAGAATCTTTACAATGCCGTGGCGGGAAATATGTTTTTGCTACTCAACCGCCTCAGGCATCTTCCCGAGGTCAATAACTGCTATACATTTGGCGCTACTCTCCATATTGTCGCTACCGATAATTTTAATGCGCCTGATGCGGAGCGACTTCTCCGTTCGGAAGGACTGACGGATGCGAAAATTTACCCCGCTAAGGGAGAAATTGAAGACCTTTTTATCAAACTGACTCTATGACCAAGACCCCGTTAGCAATCTCAGTCAACGAACTGACCAAGAAGTTCGGAAACTTCACGGCCGTGGACCATATAACGTTTGACGTAAGGAAAGGCGAAATATTCGGTTTTCTCGGTGCAAACGGAGCCGGAAAAACTACGGCCATGAGAATGCTCTGCGGACTGAGTCTGCCGACTTCCGGCTCAGGCACCGTTGGCGGATATGACATTGCCGGCTCGCCAGAGCAAATAAAGCGTCGGATTGGATATATGAGCCAAAAATTCTCGCTCTACGAGGACCTTACGGTCAACGACAATCTGCGTCTGTTTGCAACCATCTACGGAATGACTGACTCTCAATTCAAGGAGGCGTCAACCCGTATCTATGCGGAACTTGAGATGGACTCGATGCGCAAATCGCTTATCCGCGATATTCCTATCGGCTGGAAACAGAAACTCGCCTTTGCGGCCGCAACCATCCATAGCCCTGAAATAGTGTTTCTCGACGAGCCGACCGGCGGCGTCGACCCGATTACGCGCCGCCGATTCTGGGAACTAATCTATAAGGTTTCTTCCGAGGGGATGACCGTCTTCGTCACCACCCATTATCTCGACGAAGCAGAATATTGTAACCGAGTTTCTATTATGGTCGACGGACGCATTAAGGCGCTCGATACTCCTGCGGCTCTCAAGGCCCGCTACGGAGTAGAGACTATGGATGCCGTGTTCCGAAAAGTTGCGGAAGGAGCGCAACGCTCAGAATAATATTTATGAAAACGCTTTTATCCATAATCAAGAAGGAATTTCTTCATATTATCCGCGACAGGCAGACGGCATTGATAACTATTTTTATGCCGCTGGTACTTTTGCTCCTGTTCGGGTTTGCAATTTCCACCGAGGTCAATAATGTGACGGTGATTGGAGTTGTTGACCGCCATACGCAGACATCGCGTGACCTGATTAGCCGAATTGAGTCAAACAGTTATTTCACCTTCCTTGGACTCGGGACCGTCGTGCAGGTCGAAGAAGCAATGAGACGCGGCGAGGCCGATGCAGGAATAGTCCTGAAAACTAATCCTGACGGCAGAGTTGACTTCCAGATTATCGTAGACGCCTCAAACCCTAACATTGGAAAAACCGCTGCAGCATATATAAACGGTATAATCCGGAAAGATACTCCGATAACAATCACAATTAAAACTCTTTACAACCCGCAATTAAATAGTTCCTATAACTTCGTTCCAGGTATTATGGGGATGATATTCATCTTAATTTGCGCCATAATGACCTCCGTCTCGATTGTGCGCGAAAAGGAAACCGGCACAATGAATCTTCTGCTCGTTTCCCCCATAAAACCGGCAATGGTTATTATCGGAAAACTAATCCCGTACTTTATACTTTCTTGCTTAATTTTGGCCATTATGCTGACAATTTCCTATGGAGTCCTCGGAATTCCGTTGACGGATTCGGTCTTTAACGTCATTTGGCTGACAATGATTTATATTGCTATGGGCCTTTCAATCGGTCTTCTCGTCTCTACGTTAGTCAACACTCAACTGTCGGCGCTAATTGTTTCGGCAATGCTCTTTATGATGCCCGTGGTGTTCCTCTCGGGTATGATGTTTCCTATCGACAATATGCCTCGACCGCTGCAGGCCCTGTCATGTATAATTCCGGCCAGATGGTATATCACGGCATTGAAAAAACTGATGATTCAGCAACTTGGGGCTGCAAGCATAGTTAAAGAGGCTTTAATTCTTGCTATTTCAACAGTCGTGATACTTGGACTCTCTATCAAAAAGTTTAACTCTAAAAAATAAACGCTATGAAGATATTTAAAGCCCTTTTGCGCAAGGAGATTAAACTGATGATGCGGAACCCGCTGATTCCGAAGGTTGTTATAATGCTGCCGATAATGGTAATGCTCATCTTGCCGTTAATCGCCACTATGGATGTAAAGAACGTAGGAGTAATTGTTGTCGACAATGACCGAAGCCTGCTATCATCAAGAATAATTGCTGACATAGGCGCCACATCTGACCTTAAAGTTATTGCCCTCCGCGGCACGCAGAGTGAGGCGATGACCGACATTGAATCAGGCACGGGCGACGTTATACTGACAATTCCTTACGGGTTCTCAAAGAAACTCTCAGGGCTTGACGTTGAAGCCAATGGCGTCAATGCGACCAAAGGAATGTTAGGTGCCCAATATGTAATCAGTTCCGCCTCAGGAACGCTTCGCCAATGGATGAGTGAGCAAGGTTTGAATCCGCAAAAAGCCGAAACAAGTATAATTAACCGCTACAATCCGACGCTTGAGTATCGCAACTTTATGATTCCGGCGTTAATGGTCGTCCTGATTATCATTATTTGCGGATTCCTGCCCGCTCTCAACCTTGTGAGCGAGAAAGAGTCCGGCACAATCGAGGCTATGAATGTCACTCCGGTTGGAAAATTCACTTTTGTGTTCTCCAAACTGGTGATTTTCTGGGTCATTGCAATCCTCGTCGTTACTATCGGGATGCTGATTGGCCGATTTGTTTACGGATTGAAACCGCAAGGAAGCATCTTAGCAATCTATCTTGCTTCAGTCCTCTTTTCGCTCGTTATGTCAGGCCTAGGAGTAACGATTGCCAACAAGTCGTCGACAATGATTCAGAGCGTCTTCATTATGTTTGCGTTCATTATGGTTTTCAACTGATGAGCGGCCTGTTTACTCCAATCAGTTCGATGCCTGCCCTCGCCCGTTATTTTACCTACATCATCCCGCCCCGCTACTATATTGAGATTATGCGTGCAATTTACCTTAAAGGAACACCGATTGCGGAACTCGCCCCTCAATTTATTGCCCTGACGTTGCTGGGAGCCGGTTTATGCGCAATAGCAACTCTAACCTATAAAAAGCAATCCTAACATTTCGGGTTTTGGAAAAATTTTCGTAACTTTGCGGCGTATAAAAGAAACCAATTTGAAACCACTTTAAATAGTTATGAAAAAGAGTGCTCTGCAACAGGCTCGCGCCACTTATCAGCCCAAACTGCCTACTGCCCTCAAGGGCGCTGTAGAAGCCAAGTTTGGCGCTCCGACCAACTCAGTAGCAAACCAGGAAGAAATCAAGGCTCTCTTCCCTAACACTTACGGTCTGCCCGAACTCACTTTCGTTGAAGCCGCTCCCGCCGAGGGTAAGGCAATCAATGTCGGTGTAATCCTTTCCGGCGGTCAGGCCCCCGGCGGCCACAACGTAATCTGTGGCCTCTTTGACGGCATCAAGAACATCAACAAGGATAGCCGACTCTATGGCTTCCTGATGGGCCCCGGCGGCTTCGTTGACCATAAATATATGGAACTCACTGCCGACATTATCGACGAATATCGCAATACCGGCGGTTTCGACATCATCGGTTCAGGTCGCACCAAACTCGAAACTCAGGAACAGTTTGACAAGGGCCTTGAAATCCTCAAGGAACTCAACATCTCTGCCCTCGTAATCATTGGCGGTGACGACTCTAACACCAATGCCGCTATTCTTGCCGAATATTACAAGGCTATCGGCGCCGGCGTTCA